>PXDN01000038.1 GCA_003566375.1 Opitutia bacterium | reverse complement strand
CGGCGGCTCCCCGCCGTTGAGATGGGCCTCAAGGGCATCGGACAGCCAGGTTTGGCGGGCTTCGGCGCGCGTCACCCCGTAATCCAGCCGGTCGTCAATGGCGCCCCGGTAACGAATCCGCCCGCTGACGGGTTCGATCAAAAACGCCTCGCCGGTGCGGGGGACCCCCAACGACCGGGCCACCACCTGGGCTTGGTCCAGCAAAATGGGAAAATCCAGGGAAAACCGCTCCGCCTCCCGCCGCACCGCTTCCAGGCGGTCATGGGGATTGGCGTTGAGAAATAAAAACTCCACTTCCTCCCCAAAGCGTTCCCGGAGTTCCCGCATCGTTTCATATTGGCGGCGGACAATCGGGCATCCGATCCCCACCGTGAAAAGGACCACGGCCCGTCGGTCAGTCAGGCGTCTCAGTTCATGGGATCTCCCCGCGTGATCGTGCAAACGGAAATTGGGAACCCGTTCCGGGCGGTGGACGACCTCCGGCGATCCGTTCGGCGGAAGTGGGGTTTCCGATGGAGAACAGCCGGCGAAACACAACAACGCCGCCGCCCATATCCAACCTGCCGCTCTCCGGTTCATGCCGGGAGAATGTGGCCCGCCCTCCGGCGGGTGGCAAGAATGGAGATTGGGCAAGGTCTCCCGCTTCCCGCCAAGGTTTGTCTTTACCCCGCTCGCCGCATCCCTCATTTTCTTTGCATTCGTTTGTTCACCTATCAACTCTTCCTCTTATGAACACCCTCATTGTTTTATTGGTCTTTGTCGGCCTGGGGCTGATCCTCGCCATCTCGATCATCCGCATCTACAATCGCCTGGTCACCTTGCGCAACCGTTTCAAAAACGCCTTCGCGCAAATCGACGTGCAGTTGAAACGGCGCTATGATTTGATTCCCAACTTGGTCGAAACCGCCAAGGGCTACCTGAAACACGAGCGGGAAACCCTCGAAGCGGTCATTCAGGCCCGCAACATGGCCAGCCAGGCCAACCAAAAAGCGGCCGCCCACCCGGAGGATCCGAACGCGATCAAGGGGCTGATGGGCGCCGAGGCCGCCCTCACCGGCACCCTCGGCCGCCTCTTCGCCCTCTCCGAGGCGTATCCGGATCTCAAGGCCAACCAAAACATGATGCAGCTCACCGAAGAGCTTTCCTCCACCGAAAACAAAATCGCCTTCTCCCGCCAAGCGTTCAACGACGCGGTCATGCAATACAACACGACCCGCGAAACCTTTCCCAACAACCTTCTCGCGGGAATGTTCAATTTTCAGGAAGCCCAGCTTTTCCAAATCGAAAACGAAAAGGAGCGCGAGGCGCCCAAGATTTCGTTCACCTGAAACCAACACGATTGATTTCCGCACGCCATTTCTTCTCCGGACGTTCCCATGGATTTCTTTGAATCCCAGGATCAGGCCCGCCGAAAATCCGGGCGGTTGGTGGCCATGTTCGCCCTCGCCGTGGCCTTGATCGTGGCGGCGGTTTACGCGATCGCCGCCTTGCTCATGAACTGGCTCAATCCGGAAATGATGGGACCCGGCGGCGGTTTTTGGCACCCGCTTTTGTTTGCGGCCACCGCCGGTGTCACCGTGGTGGTGATCCTCGGCGGCAGCCTCTACCGCATCGCCCAACTCCGCGGCGGCGGCGGGGCGGTGGCCGCCATGATGGGCGGCAAGCCGGTCGATCCCTCGACCCGCGATCCGCTGGAGCGGCGGTTTGTCAACGTGGTGGAGGAGATGGCCCTCGCCTCGGGCACGCCGGTGCCGGAAACGTTCATCATGGAGGAGAAAGGGATCAATGCTTTCGCGGCCGGTTATTCAACGGGTGACGCGGCGGTGGCGGTCACCCGCGGTTGCTTGGAAAAACTAGACCGCGACGAATTGCAGGGAGTGGTGGCCCACGAATTCAGCCACATCCTCAATGGCGACATGCGCCTCAACGTCCGCCTGATCGGCCTGCTCAACGGAATTTTGGTCCTCCACCTGATCGGCTTCACCATTATCCATTCGATGCGTTTTACCCGCGTCAGAGGCGGGGGCCGCGGAGGACGGGGCGGCGGCGGAGGAGGCGTTATCGTCTTCATTTTTCTTATGGGCGGCGCCCTGATGCTGATCGGCTGGATCGGGGTTTTCTTCGGCCGCATCATCCAAGCCTCGGTCTCGCGGCAACGGGAATACCTGGCCGACGCGGCGGCGGTGCAGTTCACCCGCAACCCCGGGGGCATCGCCGGAGCCTTGAAAAAAATCGGGGGCACCCGCCGGGGCGGGGCGGTTAAAGATCCCCACGCCGCCGAATGCGCCCATCTTTTTTTCACCAACGCGGCCGCGTCCGCCCTGAGCGACACCTTCGCCACCCACCCCCCGCTCCCCAAACGCATCCGCGCCATTGATCCTTCATGGGATGGCGAATACGCGGCCCCCGCGCCGCCCAAACCTCCCCCGCGGCCTGCCGATTCAACGGAAACCAAACAACGCCGCTCTCCGGCGGATGCCTTTGGCATGAAGCCGGAGGTGTTGCTCGCCACCATCGGCACCCTCGGCGCGGGACCGCAATTGCGCGCACGCAGGTTGATCACCGAAATTCCGGAACCGCTGCGGGAGGCCGTCCGCGATCCCCTCGGCGCGGAAGCGGCCGTGCTGGCCCTGCTGCTCGGCCAGGATGCCGCCCACCTCGACGCCCGTCGGCAAATCATTCAACGGGAAGCCGGCGAACATTGTCTGGCCGAGATCAACCGACTCGGATCCAACCTCGCCCGGCTCGGCCCTGAACACCGGCTTCCCCTCGCGGAGTTGGCCGTTCCCGCGCTGCGGCGATTTTCTCCCGACCAGTTTGCCGCCTTCAAACGGACGGCGGAGGCCCTGATCACGGCCGATAACTCGGTCTCCCTTTTTGAGTTCGCCTTGGAAAAAACCGTCCTCCACCAACTGGAAGTCCACTTCAGCGAACGGGCCGATCCCCCGGTCAAGTATCATGACACCGCTTCGGTTGGAGACGAAATCGTCCTGCTGCTCAGCGCCCTGGCGCGCGCGGGCGACAAAAACACCGCCGCCGCGTTCAAAGGCGGCGTCAGCCGCCTGCGCGGGATTTCCGCCGAGGCGCCCCTCTCCCCCGGAGACTGTGGCATTCCCGCTGTCAGCCAGGCCCTCGACAAATTGCGCCTCGCCTCGTTTCCGGTCAAAAAACAGTTCCTCGACGCCGCCGTCTTTGTCATCACCGTGGACGGAAAAGTGGCTGCGGACGAGGGCGAACTGCTGCGGGCCATCGCCGAAACCCTCGATTGCCCGATGCCCCCGCTGGTTGGGTAAACCGCTTGTGGGGATTCGGTTGAGTCAATTAGGGATTCATCTCCATCTCTTCTTTAAGCTTTTCGGATAAGAATACTTTTACCAAGGATTGGTAGGGAACATCCTTCTTGTTGGCCAATACCTTCAATTGCTCGATCATACTCTCCGGCAATCGAATCGAAATCAACTTTAAACTGGGTTTGAGAGACGGGAAAAGCCCTCGTTTTGCGTTACTCCAATCGATAAAATCGGTTGAATCGTGTTCCGCCCAAAATTTTCTCTCTTCATCCTCACTGGAGAAAATCGGTATGACTTTTTCATTTTTCTTTTTCATAAACCTCCCTCTCTCTTCGACTCAGGTCACGAGCGGAAATAACCCGAATCTTGTTTTTACGGACCGTAAAAACCACCATTAACCTCCTGCTTGCGTCCGTTTGCCCCAAGGCATACCATCGATCTTCAACTTGAGAATGACTCCGGTCTTCATAGATTAAAAGTGGCTCATTAAAAAAGACTTGCTCGGCCTCCAAGTGGGAAACCCCGTGCTTCTCCCAGTTTTTTAAGAGGTTTCCTTTGTCCCACTCAAAGCCCGAAACTTCATCAAGCATCATGTATACTTTTCAAATATACATAATAGTGTCAATCCGGATTTGGTTTTTCCCGCATGAAACCATGCTGTCCCTCAACCCGGACACACTTGTCGAATGGCCTGACGTTCGGTAGAGTAAACCCATGCCATCATCAACCATCCGCATTTTCCTATTCAGACCGTTGCGGTTGCTCCCGGTCTTATTGGTCGCCGCTTGCTCGCCGTCCGGGCCGGACAGCGATTCTCCCTCCATGGGAACACAGGCGGAGAAGGAGGACGCCGCTCCCGTTTTGCAGGTGGCGGCCGTCTTGAATGAAACTGATTTCCAAATCCGATTCCGGTTCGAAACCGATAACCCGGTCTGGTATCACCAGTATTGGGTTTACCGCGACGGAGATTGGGTTCGGTATGGCTCCGGCGCGGAAGGTCCGGATGAACACGGGTTGTACGAAGACCGGATATCCGTGATGTGGGACGACGGTTCGGTGCTCGGATTCGCGGAACGGGGCGGATTCGTAGCCGCCCATCCGGGCATGCGTTCCACATCCGGCGCGGCGCCCGCGGAGGAGGTCCGGGACCACCCGCACTTGGGCGAAACCCTCGGGCGGTCGGATGTCCGCAAATTCATTTTGGAATCCAGGGAAGCGGACGCGCCTCCCGCCGAGGCCTGGCGGCACGTCCGCCCCGCCGACGAACTGGAATCACTGCGGGAAGAGGGCGTGTTTCTCGATCTCTGGCAATGGCGAGCCCACCGCTCCCACCCCCTCGGTTATGCGGATAATGGATACGTTTTGGAATACCGGCACAGCTCCTCCGGCCGCTCCATGTATGCCACCAATCAGGATTCTGACACCGAGTTGCCCCGGTATATGTTTGATCCGGAACAAACCGGTTTCCGCGCCCTGGATTTCGACAAACTGGTGGAGCGGGCCTACGAGCAGGACGATTTGTATTATCTGGCGGAAAATTCCGCCGCGCCTTTCGATCCCGACCACGACTGGCGCGATGGCGACGCCATTCCCCACCGCATCCTGCGCCAGCCGGAGGGAAGCCGCGGCGCCATCCGGGCCTCCGGCGGCCACCAAAACGGTGCCTGGCGCATCCGCCTGACCCGTTCCCTGGAGGCTCCCGATCCGCTCGACAGCAAAGATTTCATTCCCGGTGAAATCATCCACGCGGCCTTTGCCGTGCACGCCGGAGGCACCGGCGCCCGCCACCACTGGGTCTCCCTCCCGGTATCCATCGGCATGGATACCGACGGGGATATCATCGCCACAAGGGTGGATGGCGACTTGGATGAGGTTGAGCTGGACTACACTGCGGTGCCCCTGTTTATCCCCCCGGACATTGCCGACGCGCCCGTTTCCATCGACTGATCACCCTTTTCCTGATAAAATCCATGACTGACTTGGCCAAGATGAAATGTGAAGCCTGCCGACCCGACGCCCCCGTGGTGACGGAGGAGGAGAAACAAGATTTCCTACCCAGGATACCTGATTGGAAAATCCAAACGGAAGACGGCATCCCTCAATTGGTCCGGACGTATCGGTTTTCCAACTTCGCCGAGGCTCTTGGTTTCACCAACCGGGTGGGTGAATTGGCGGAAACGGAAAATCATCACCCGGCCATTCTCACGGAGTGGGGCCGCGTGACCGTACGATGGTGGACCCATAAAATCCATAATCTGCACCGCAACGATTTCATCATGGCCAGCAAAACCGATCTTTTGGCCCAAGCCTGATTGCCGCGGTCACCCGGCCATTCTCACGGAAACTTCCCATCAATCCGGCCAGTCCGGTACCACGGTCAGGCGGAAAAAGCCGGTCCCGGCAGCCGGCTCCGTGATGGTCACCCGCTCGCGACCGTTAAGCACGCTGGTTTCAGCGCCGGGATGGCTTTGCAAATCAACCGCGGTCCAATCCACCAGATTGTCCGATTGCTCCAATCCGTAACTGACCGCCGGAGTCGGCCGGGGCCGGTCGAAAGCCAACACGGTTTCCCCGTTTGCTCCGGTGGAAACCGTCAGTGGATTGGCGGAGTTCGTCGCGGCCAGAGGATCGCGTCCGAAGGCGTAGTTGAAAAGATGGGGAACGCCGGACGGGTCAGGGGTCAGCGGATTTCCGAGAGCCCCGGCAGCGAATTCCTCCCTCGTGAACCACCCGCGCATCCAAGCCGCGTAGGGGTTTCCGAACTCCGCCACCGGCACATTTCCGACGCCCGCCGCAAACGGGCGCGCAAGGGCGTTGTCTCCGGCGGCCGCGCTCCAACCAACCAAACTCCGGCCCGGATGCGGAATCGCCCGCAGAGTGACCGTGCCCCCCGGCAGGTAATCGGGACGCGCGGGTTCCACCTCCACCGTCCCGGGGCCTTCCCACGACGGGACCACCGGAACCGGGGCCGGCAGGTTGGTGCGGAAAACCAAAAACTGCGTCTCCTGGTCGGCGGCGGAATTGTTGTCGGATACCATCACCAGGGAACGCCGGCCGGCCACATCCCGGCCGAACGACATCCCCTCGATGTTGTCCAATCCGGACGTGGATTCCCACACCAGCCGCTTGCCAAGCCGACCCACCGTTTGGCCCGCCAGTGAGAAAACATCGGACACGTCTTCCGCGGCCGGATCGTTAAAATCAACTTCATACAAGCGGATGCGGTAGGAGCCTGTCGAAAGCGAGGCTTGGGTCAGGCCCCGTTCCAAAACCAGCAACCGACCGGCGTTGTCCAGGGAAAGGATCGAAGAGACGGAGTTGAACGCGCGCACGATGAAGACAAGGTGGCCTTGGTCGGCGCGGTAAACCTTTTGCCCGTCGGCGATCCAATTCTCCCCGTCGCGGACAAACCGGGTGATTCGAATATCGGAGTTCTGCGCCTGATTGAACGTGCTGTCGAAAACCCGCGCGTCATCCTGCAACAGCGCCGCCTCGTTGGCGGTGAACAGCGTTCGCCCGTCATGGCTCAGGGTGAGGGACTCCAAACCAAGGTTGCTGCGCACCCCGGAAAACTGGCTGTCGGCGCCGGGCGCGACCGGTTGGCCGTTGGCCGCCCGGGGCAGATAAACCCCGGGCACGGGCACCACCCCGACCCGCCGTCCGTTGGTTGCATCGAACTCCCAAATCCACGGATCCCGGCTGTCGGGATTGCTCTGTCCCGCCCGGCCTTCCGTGCTCACGAAAACGGATCCGGGCCAAGACCAGGCCAGCCCCTCCGCGTCGATGGATGGAAGTTGGGTCCCGTTCGGATAGCTGAGCCGGACGGATCCCATGGCTTCTTTTCCGTAAAATCCGTTTTCATCGTAATCGAGGCGGATGCGGAAAAGACGGGCCTGGCCCGCGCCACCACTGTCGTTGACGGCGTGAAAGGTATCCGTTTCCCGGTCATGGCCGATACCCGAAAGATCGCGAATCTCCACCCCGCCGACCGTCTCTCCGGTGGGCCAGGACCGCATGCCGATCAACTCCAGTTCCAACTCGTCCGCCCACGCGGCGGATCCCCAACCGACCCAGCCGAGAACCGCGGTCACACCGACCAAACCGACTTGGGAAAAGGGAAAGAATGGATGTTTCATTTGCGGGTGGAGACGGGTTTGGTTCGATTGGGAAAGCAGGCGCGGCAAAGGCGGCAGATGGTTCCATCGCACCCCCGCGCCGAGCAGTGCTCCCGTCCGTAAAAGATGATTTGCAGGTGCAGGGTGTTCCATTTTTCCATCGGAAAAAGCCGCTTCAAATCCTTTTCGGTCTGCTGGACGTTCCGGCCATCGGTCAGTTTCCAGCGCTGGGCCAGCCGGTGAATGTGGGTATCAACCGGAAACGCCGGATGGCCAAAAGCCTGGGCCATCACCACCGAGGCTGTCTTGTGACCCACTCCCGGCAAGGCTTCCAACGCTTCAAACGAAGCCGGCACTTCGCCGCCGTGGCGATCCATCAGGATTCGGGAAAGCCCGGAAATGGCCCGCGCTTTCGCCGGGGATAGTCCGCACGGACGAATGATTGCCTGAATCTCCTCCACCGGGACTTTCACCATCGCAAGCGGATTGTCCGCCCGAGCAAAGAGGGCCGGGGTGGTCAGGTTAACGCGTTTGTCCGTGCACTGCGCGGAAAGCAACACCGCCACCAGCAGGGTGAACGGGTCTTTGTGGTCGAGCGGGACGGGAGGATCTGGATACAGTTCCTCCAAAATCGTCAGAATGATCTCCGCCCGTTCCCGGATGCCGGGATTTTTGCGCATGGGTTGGTCGTTCACAGGCGCAGCACCAAATCAGCCCATTCTCCCAGAGCGCGGCTGTCCGCGGCTTCCAATCCGGATTCTTCCAGAAAACAACTCCGCACCCCGTCCAATTCCGAAGCGAGAATGCCGCTGAGCACCAGCGCCCCCCCCGGCTTGACCGACTCGATTAACTCCGCCACATGGCGGCAAAGGATGTCGGCTTGAATGTTGGCCACGATCAAATCCGCCGCCCGATTCAGCAAGCCCGTGACCACGTCGGCTTGAAACAAATGGATGCGCCCCTCCAAATCATTGAGAATCATGTTTTCCCGGCTGACCGCAACCGCCTCCGGGTCGATGTCGAATCCGCCCACTTGGCCAAAACCGAGCTTGGCGGCGGAAATGGCCAGAATGCCGGACCCGCACCCCACGTCGAGCACCTCCACCCCGCCAACCGGCTTTCCGGCACCCAGCCATTCATCGCGAAAGGCCACCATGCGCTCCACGCACAACCGGGTGGTTTCGTGGTTGCCGGTGCCAAATGCCATCCCGGGATCCAGCCAAACGACTTCCTCACCCGGCGGCGGAACAAACCGTTCCTTTTCCCACACCGGCACCCAATGCAGGCCGCCGAAACGCCACGCCTTGAAATGATCACGGTAGGCGTTTTTCCAATCACGGTCCTCCACTTGGGCGGTTTGCGGATCGCCGCAAAAAAACTCCGCGGGTACGACTTTCCGCAAGCCTTTCCACCCGCGCTCGGCCGCCTTGGCGGATTCAAAAAACCCGGATAACCGGGCTTCGCCGGCGTGGGGTTCGTCAAACAGGTGCCAGGAAATCATTTCCATTTCCTCTAAAAGGTCGGTCAATGCGTCCGCCTGTGCGGGGTCCACCGGTATTTTCACTTCCCACAACGCCATGCCGATCAATCTGCCGCATCGTTTCGTCTCCACAAGGAAAAATCACCCGGCCCGCAAGCCATCAACAGGTGAATTCCCAAAGCCCCTGAACCCACGGTTGGCCGCAGGATTGGAAATGTCCCGTTTTGCCCTCGCCGGGCGGGGGATGTTTCGTGCATCATCCGGCGCTTTCACAAACGGACATGGCGGAATACTGGACAGTCCTGGGAGCGGTGCTTCCGATTTTTCTCATCGTCGGCGCCGGTGTCGTTATCCGGCGGATCAACTGGCTGACCGAAGAGGCCGATTCCTCCCTGTTGCGTCTGGTGGTCAACCTGCTGATGCCGGCCTTCCTTCTGGACGCCCTGTTGGGAAATCCCGCCCTGAACGACACCGCCAACGTTCTCATCGCTCCCGTCATCGGGTTTGCCGGTGTCGCCGCCGGCCTGGGGCTCGCATTTCTGGCCGCCCCCCTCTTCGGCGTGGTGGAAGCGGTGCGGCGGAGAACGTTTGCTTTCAGCATCAGCATTTACAACTACGGCTACATCCCGATTCCGCTCACCCTCCTTTTATTCGACCGGGAAACCCTCGGCGTTCTGGTCCTGCACAACCTCGGGGTGGAGATCGCCATTTGGACCCTTTGCCTCGCGGTATTGGCGGGCGGCGCCGGCGACCGCGGCTGGAAGGGCCTTCTCAATGGTCCCATCTTCGCGGTAATCGCCGGGTTGCTTCTCCATTACACGGGCTTGCACGTCCACCTGCCGAACTTTCTGTTAACCGGCATCCACTTGCTCGGGCAAACCGCCATTCCCCTGGCCCTCCTGCTCATCGGCGCCACGGTGGCCGACAATCTCGGAGAGTTTGACCCCAAGCGGGGCCTCCCCGCCGTGGCCGGCGCCTGTGTGTTGCGGCTGGTCGTGATCGCCGGTTTGTTTTTGGCGTTTGCCGCCCTACTCCCCGCCTCCCGGGAGCTGAAACAAGTCCTCGTCCTGCAAGCGGCCATGCCGGCCGCCGTCTTCCCCCTCATCATGGCCAAGCATTACGGCGGCCATGTGCCAACCGCCCTGCGGGTCATTGTCTGGACCTCCCTGATCTCCCTTCTCACCATCCCCCTCTGCATCAAATTCGGCCTCTCCTGGATCGTAGAGTGATCCTTTAAAATCGAATTACTCTAAAAGGGCCGAACATCCTCCCCAAAAACCGCGTTCCCACTCCAATGAAACGCGACAATAATTTTAGCAGCTGCTAAAATTATTGTCGCGTTTGGAGGGCGGGATCTTTGAGAGGCGAAAGGGGGGCTCGGGCAAACAGCCTCCGTTCTCCGGCTTGCGGGACCGGAGGGTTGCCCCCATGCTTCATCTCCATGGCTTCCCGCAAACCGGATCTTTCCGACCAACTCCTAAGGCGTCTTCGCTGGGATGACATCGACACCGCCCACGTGCGCGGGTTGATTGATCTCGCCCGCGCGGAGGACTTGACGGGCGCCGGTTTGCGCAACCCGCCGGAGCACACCGGCGATGTCACCACCGGGGCCGTTATCGGTGACGGCCCGGCCAAAGCCGCGGTGATGGCCAAAGAATCCCTGCGGGTGTGCGGCCTTCCCGTGATTCCCCTGGTGCTGGAGGCTTACGGAAAAGAAACCGCCTGCCGGTTGCTGGCCAACGACGGCGAACCGGTCGAATCCGGCGCGGTGTTGGCCGAAGTCCGGGGTCCGGCCGCCGTGTTGCTCCAGGCCGAACGGGTGCTCCTGAATTTTCTGCAACACCTGAGCGGAGTGGCCACGGAAACGGCCCGCCATGTTGAAGCGTTGGGCGACAGTCCAACCCGCCTGTTGGACACCCGCAAAACCACCCCCGGCTGGCGGATGCTGGAAAAATACGCCGTCGCCTGCGGTGGCGGGTGGAACCACCGGCTCGGATTGTTCGACCGCGTGATGGTGAAAGACAACCACTTGGCCGCCTCCCAATCCATTAGCGGCGGCAGACTCGCGGCCGCCGTGCGGCGCGCCCGCGAAGTCTCCCCCGCCCTTCCGGTCGAGGTGGAAGTGGATGCACTGGAACAAATCGGACCGGTGCTGGAAGCCGGGGCCGATATTATTCTGCTCGATAATTTTTCTCCCGCCGATCTGGCGGAAGCCGTCCGCCGCATTGACGGACGCGCCTGGACGGAAGCGAGCGGCGGCATTACCCCGTCCACCCTGCCGTCACTCCGCGGCCTGGGATTGGATTTTGTCTCCTGCGGCGCCGTCGTCCACCAAAGCCAGTGGAAAGACATCGGCTTGGAATGGGAGTGAAAACGCGGTTGGCATCCGCGCCGGCCCAAACTTCCCGGTTCACCGGCCGATGTTGAATTCTGGAGGGAGGGAGGCGGAGGCTTCGAAACGGTGGCGTTTTCCACGGTATTCATAGGTCAATGACACTTCCGCCGAATGCAGGTGGAGCCGCTTGGCGCCGCCGCCGCGGACGTGTTCCCGATTCCAGGAAAATTTGCCATAGGTTTGGTCGCCGATGATGGGCAAATTCCGGTCGCCGCATTGCACGCGCAACTGGTGGGTGCGGCCGGTGCGCGGTTTCAGTTCCAACAAGCTCACGGGCACGCGGGCCGGAAAAGAACGGAGCAAGCGAGCGGCCGTTTCGGCAAAAACGCCTTCCCCGGCGGAGGCGCGGAGCTTCCCCCCGCCTTTGCGCACGCCGAGCCGGTCTTTCCATACCTGGCGGGGCGGTCTCATTACGCCGAACACCAGCGCGAGATAGGTTTTGTCAACCAATCCATCGGCAAACAAGGCCCGCACCGCTTCGGCCACGGCGGGATCTTCGGCGCACAGCACCAGTCCCGACGTGACGGAATCCAAGCGGTTGAGCAAATACACGCGCCGCTCCCGGCCGCCCCCGCTCCAGTGGTAGCATTCACCACGGTCATCGTAGGCGGCGGCCAGGAGCGACCGGCCGCGGTCTTTCGGTCCGTTCGGATGGGAGAGCAACCCCGCCGGTTTGACGAGGGCGGCCAACCCGTTGCCGTCGCGGGCGGCCACCCGGACACCTTGGCCCAGGGGCCAACCGGCGTTTTCTGTTTTTCCTTCCGGCATCCTCAAAAATTAGCCGATTAAGAGGGTGGAAGAAAACCCGAAACGGAACGGTCGCCGGAAGGCGGTATCAATTACCCCAAATCCTCGTGCAACAAAACTTCGTGGGGAATGAAGGCCGCGTAATCGTTCAAACCGCCGTTGTCGAGACAGCATTGGATGATGGAACGGCCCAACTCATCCAGATCGGAGGTGAGAAACGCCTCCAATTCCTTGTGGAAGAAATTGGTGAGAATTTTTGCCCCCGCGTCGTAAGCCGCCTCGCCCACTTCAGGTTGCTTTTCCACATCGAAAAACCATGCCCCGAGGGTCCGGCCCTCGACATTCATGTAACGTGGATTCCAGCCGAGCAAGGGACAGCGGGACGGATGCATCTGTTTGGAGGGGAAGAACGCTCCCCCCCGGCGGGCCAGGTATTCACGGGTGATCCACTGCGGCATGAAGCTCACTTGCCAAGCGCCGACATGTTGGTTGGGCGTAAGGATGTAGCGGACATGCGGGGTGTCGATGATTTGGCGCAGAAGCAGGTTCGCCTGATCGACGCGCCGTCCCGTGGCAAAGGGCCAATAGGAACCGACCCCTTCGGAAGACATCCCCTCGCTTTGCACGATGCTCGGATTGGCATGGCCCCGCGGCGCGACCAACCGCCACAACCATCCCAGCGCGGGAGGCAGCAGGTGCATCATGCCGATGATGCCATAGGTCGGATTTTCCGCCGTGCAGGGCGGGCAGCGGACGCCGAAACTGCGCACATCCACATCGACCGGACGATTGATGACACCCGGCACAATGGATCGGGGCATGATGACGCGGGGGTTCGGACAACGGGAGCCGGGTTCGTCCTCGATGTGTTCCCAAATCAGTGCGGTGCTGCCGGGCGCCGCGTCAATGTTCAGAAACAGAAGCGGCTCCGGCGGCTGCACGGTCAATTTTTCCAAATGCGGATCCACACCGTATTCTTCGATGTGGTTCACGCGGACAAACCACGCTTCCTCGGCATCGACCAAGGTGAGCTTCTGCTTCCCTGTATCCAAGGACGGATGACAAAGCGCCATGTCATCCGTCACCGGGCGCAAATCACAAGTCAGGGGCATGCTGATCGACCGTTCTTCGCCGGTCACCAAATTCAGTCCCACCAAGAGAGACCCGTCGGACTGGCGGTGGGCATGCTCCAGCATTTCACTTTTTCCGCTGCCGCTGGCACCCTCGTGGGAGATCACGATTTTGTTCTCGTAGGGCGTGACCACTTGGACGGTCGAGCAGTGCATGGTGACCCAGTTTTCACTCTCCCCAAGGGTGAGGAGCACCCCGTAAATGCCTTTTTTGGCGCTCGGCCCCGGGTAGAGATTATAGCTGAACAACTCGTGCATTCCCTCCAGCCGGTTGTGGACAACCACCTGTTTGCCGCTGAAATGGGTGTGCCGGAACGGCGGTGCGACGTAGATGACGGCCTTGGGCGCGAAACCTTCCGGAATCTCCTCGGGCACAATCATGCCCTGAAGCATGGCCAGTCCCATGGCGAAGAACCCGGCGTTGTCGGGAGCGATGACCAGGGCGTCGGTCCCCTTCCCCAACAGCCCGGCGGTAAACGGAAAAACCGCCAGGGGTTGGGTTTTGAGCCATTCAAATGTCTCCGTCCTCACCGGATCGAACTCACCGCCGAAACGCTTCAGGTAGGTTGGTTTGTCGGTCGGCCGGGTGTCGCCGATCACCATGCAGTCGGGATCGCGGCGGCGCATGTAGGTTTCGAGGTAATTGGCGGAAATGCCGTTTCTCACTTTGCAGGCGCGGGCCTCCACCACCCGGCCTTTGCCCGGCACCTCATAGGCCACCTCGTGCCAACCGTCGGGACCGGCGT
This sequence comes from Opitutia bacterium, assembly GCA_003566375.1. GTDB lineage: Bacteria > Verrucomicrobiota > Verrucomicrobiia > Opitutales > T3Sed10-336 > T3Sed10-336. Next base: position 11,349 of record PXDN01000038.1, on the reverse strand, counting down.
CGCGAACCGCCAGCCGACAAAGGTCGTCCAGACTGGAAGGCACTGTCACCTTCGGCGCGGCTGCCAGCACCTCGGCGGCGGCGGCGGGAAGTTTCACACGCGATAAAAGTTGATCATAAGGAATACTCATAGGTCTGAATTGATAGCAGACAACACACCCACGGGCTGTGCAAGTTTTTCCTTTTTTCAGGCATTTTTCGGTGACGAAAGTTCCACCCAATGCCGGGGCAAATCGCCGACCCACATGCCAAAAACGTTTGCCAACAAACAAAACCCCCGCTCTCCACGGCTTGACCCGCGCCGCCGGGCCGCCGAAGATGGCCCGCCAGTGCAACCCGAAATGAACAAACAAACCGCAACTTCTTCCACCGCCGCAACCGACCGGCCGCGCGGCTGGTTCCGCTCCCTCGGCCCGGCCCTGATTGTCGCCACCGTGGTGGTCGGCCCGGGCAGCATCCTGACCAGTTCCTCCGTGGGCACCGATTTTGGCTACAGCATGATTTGGCTGCTGGCCGTCTCCACCCTTTTGATGCTCGGGATGACGGCGCTCTCGGCCCGCCTCGGCACGGTGGTCAAGGGAAGCCTCTGCGACGAAATCCGCCAACGCCTTCACCCGGCGGTTGCCATTCTCACGGGAGTCTGCGTCTTCCTGATCACCACTTGCTTTCAGTTCGCGAACAATCTCGGTATTCTCGCCGCGATGGAACCGGTGGCCGGGATCGGAAACGCCGGAAAGATCGCCACCCTCGTCGCGGTCAACGGTGTCATTATTGGCGCCCTCGTCGGGTTTCGCCGTCTTTACGTCCCGCTGGAAAGGGTCATGCTGATTCTCGCGGGAATCATGCTGATCGGCTTTGCGGGAAACCTCCTGTTTTCCCAACCGTCGCTGATCGCGATCATCGGCGGTTTTGTTCCCTCGCTGCCCGACGGAGCACTCGACAATCTTCTCCCTTATCGCGAGGGCGGGGTGATGGTGGACGCGTTTTTACCGGTGCAGGCCTTGATCGGAACCACCTTCTCGGTGGCGGGCGCCTTTTATGTCGGTTACCTGGCCCGTAAGAAAGGATGGACGGCGGACAACTGGAAGGAAGGGTTTTCCGACTCGGCGGTGGGCATTTTCATGCTCGGGTTGATTTCACTGATGATCATGGTAACGGCCGCCTCCGTTTTCCACGGGAACATTTCCTCCCAAGACCTCGGCAGCGTGTCGGATGTCGCCATCCAGTTGGAACCCCTCTTCGGCACCGCGGCCGTGCTCTTGTTCAGTCTCGGAATTTTCGCGGGCGCGTTCAGTTCATTTTTGGTCAACGCCCTGATCGGCGGCACCCTGCTGGCCGACGGGCTTGGCTTGGGAAGTGACATGGACAGCCGCTGGCCGAAGATTTTCACGGTTCTTTCCCTGGCGGTCGGCATGCTGGTGGCGGTCGGCATTCAGTTTACCGGGCAGCGTCCGGTGAACCTGATCATTTTCGCCCAAGCCCTGACGGTGTTGGGCAATCCCGTGCTGGCGGGTTTGCTGGTCTGGCTCTCGTTTCAAATCAAGCACAATGGCCGGCCCGCCGCACCCGCGTGGTTGCGCGGGGCGGCCATCGCCGGTCTCCTGCTGGTGCTTTTCCTGGCCTTCCGCACCGGCGTTCGGCTCTACCTGCAAAACTTCACCTGACCGCGCCGTTTCACCTGCCCGCGCCATCATGATCCAAGCCATTTTATTCGATTTTGACGGACTGATCCTCGACACCGAAACCGCCATTTTCGAGGCGTGGAAACATTTGTATCAAGAATTTGGCTGCGAGCTGGATCCGGTCGCCTATTCCGGATGTGTCGGCAGCGGCCGCCACCTGTTTGATCCGGAGCGCGATTTGGAAACCAAGGCGGGCAAGCGGCTGGACTGGCAAAAGTTGCGCCCCGGCGTCACCGCCCATTACCGGCGCTTGATCGGGGAGGCCGACGCCCTTCCGGGAGTCCGCGACTGCGTGCGGCGGGCGGATGAACTCGGCCTGCGCCTGGCCATTGCCTCCAGTTCCAATTATCGCTGGGTGCACGAGCACCTGACCCGCCTGGGCTTGTTCAACGCCTTCGACGTGATCCGCACCCGCGATGATGTCGCCCGCATCAAGCCCGAGCCCGATCTTTTTCAGGCGGCGCTGGCCGGCCTGAACCTTCCGCCCCCGGCGGCTTTCGTTCTGGAGGATTCGCCCAACGGCGCCATCGCCGCCGAACGCGCGGGCATCTTTTGCGTCGCCGTGCCCAACGAAACCACCCGGCAACTTCCGTTTCCGGATTCAGCGTGGAAAATTGACTCCCTCGCCCACAAGACCCTCGATCAACTGATCGACGGTGTGCGTGAGCGAACCGCTTCCAAAGCATGACCCTTCCGGCCGCCAGTTCGTTGGCCGATGTTTCGTCCGAAACCGTGCGCACCGGCATCATCACCGGGATCGCCTCCCACTTGTTCACCATTAGCGGGTTTTTGCTCGCCTTGATCATCATCGCCCGCCTGATGAGGGAAAAACGCCAGCCCAGCAACACCCTCTCCTGGCTGATGATGATCGTGCTGATCCCCTACCTGGGCGTTCCGCTCTATCTGCTTTTCGGAGGCCGCAAAATCCGCAGGCTGGCCGCCGACAAAAACCGGCTTTTCACCCCTCCCGAGCATAAGGAAAAAATCGTTTTCCCGGAATGGCCGGAGGGTCACCCCCTTTTCCAAGCGGCCACGCTGCCGCCCAACTCGGGAAACCGTATCGACTTTTTGCTGACGGGAGAAGACGCGTTTTTGAAACTGGAGAAGGAAATCCGCGAAGCCAGGCACACCATTCATATCATGGCGTTTATTCTCAGCCGCGATGAAGTGGGCCGGCGGTTGGTTTCTTTGCTGGCCAAGCGGGCTGCCGAGGGAGTCAAGATCCGGCTGTTGCTCGACGCTTTGGGCTGTTTCAAAACCCGCGGCGGCTTTGTCGATCCCATTCGGCGGGCCGGAGGGGAGATCGCCCGTTTCATGCCGGTTCTCCCGATCCAAACGCGCTGGTCGGCCAACCTGCGCAATCACCGCAAAATCGCCATCTTCGACCACCGGACCGCCATCGTCGGGGGGCACAATCTCGGACGCCAATACATGGGTCCAACGCCCTGGGAAAAGCGGTTTCACGATTTCGGCGCGTTGATCCGCGGCCCCGCGGTCGAGGATTTGCACAAAATTTTCCTCGCCGACTGGAACTACGCCACCCGCAAGGAAGCCGAGCCGTTGAAAATGCCCGAGGAAAATCCGCCCCGATCCGATCGCTCGGGCATTCTCCAAGTGGTGGCCAGCGGCCCGGACGTCGTCAATGATCCCCTCTACGAGGCGATCCTGCTCCTGGTGCAGGAAGCGCGCGAAACCATCACCATTGTCACCCCTTATTTCATCCCCGACGAAGTGTTGCTCCGCTCCCTGATCATCAAACTGAATTCTGGAAAGCGGGTCACCGTCATCGTGCCCCGCCGGTCCAACCATCCGTTAACCGACCTCGCCCGCGCCCATTACCTGCGGGAACTGCGTGATGCCGGGGCGCGCATTTTGACCTTCATGCCCGGCATGCTCCACGCCAAAGCGATTTTAGTGGATGACCGGGTGGCCATGTTCGGATCGGTCAACATGGATTTGCGCAGCCTGTTCGTGAATTTTGAAATCGGCATTTTCTCCTTTTCGAAAAAAGACGTGGAGAAAATTGTTTTGTGGATACGCCGGTTGGAGCAACAATCCGAAGCTTTTGAAAGCGACCGTGAAAAACCGCCGGGGTTCAGCCGCACTCTGGCCGAAGACCTCAGCCGTTTGCTCGCCCCGCTCCTCTGAGTCCGCAACCGGTCCCGGCCCACAGCCGAATTTACCTTCCCCAAAAAGGCGCCGACAAACTGTACCGACCCAACGCCTAAAAGGTGCGGCCGGGTATTGACGACCAGCCAAAACCGCGGATCGCCAGAACCAATCCCATCCCCCTCGCCCTGAATGAAAACCCAATCTAAAAATGCCTTTTTTGCAAAACCCCTAAGTTACTATATTATAACCCTATAAATCATATTTGCGACAATCATTTTATCAGCTGATAAAATTATTGTCGCGGAGCAAGGGCAGGCTTGGACATCACCCGGCGTCGGGTTTCAGCGGGGGAAACGCAGGCGGTGGGAGCGGCGCTGACGTTGGGACGGGGGCAACTGCGGGATGTTGGCGATGGGCGGGGCGGGCGCGGTTTCGCTTTCCACCAAACGGGCGGCGGCGGCGCGCAACGCTTCCCAGCGATCCCAGGGATAAGCGGGCGCCCGCGCGATTTGCCTCAACAGGCTGCGCCATTCCAACCATGCCCTCTCCACATCGCCCGGCCGCAGGTTTTCATCGCAATGCCCAAAACGGCCCGGCGGCACATCCCGCAACCCCCGCATGGCCTCGGAGGCGCCATCGCCGAACCCAACCGGAACCCCGCCTTCGAGGTAGCCGGGAAAATCTTCCAAAGGATAGGTTTCGCGGCAAATGACGGCCAACCGCGACCCGCGCGCAACTCCCGATTCCGCAAAGCGGTGCCCGGCGCGAACATTGGCCAAATCATAAACCAAATCCTCCACCGGGTAGGTTTCGTCTTCCAATGCGGCGGCGATGGCCAATCCTTCGCCATGGTGAAAAAACGCAAACAAATCCCCCCGCCGGGTCGGCGTCCCGCCGGCATCCACCAGGCCGAGTTTGCGCCATGCCCACGCGGGCGTGTTTCCCCGGCCCGGAAGGTGAAGGCAGGTTTCCCGCAGGTCGCAACCCCCGCAGGATTGGGGAGACACCAGGCGCTCGGGCGGGTCGGCCAGCGGCACGCCATGGACATCCACCCACGCCGGTTTTTCCACCTGGCCAAAATCGAGCCGCAACCCCAGCACCGGACCATTTTCCCGAATGTCCACCAACCTGCCCCCCAGGGCGGCGGCCAACCTGGGGGCAATTCGTTCGCGGAATTCGGCCTCCGGCACCTTCCCGGTTGGCAACTCCAACGCCGGGTATTCGGCAAACCTCCGCCGCGCGCTCTTCAACATCCGCACGGTCGCGCCGTCCCCATCTGAATCCCGGGACGCCACGGACAACAAGCGCCCGTAACGGCGGCGGCGGGAAGGCAGTCGGCACAAGCTGCCTTCGCCGATTCCCTCCAATGTGTCCGCGCATTCCAAGGCCATCCGCCAACGGTCTCCCCGGTGGATCCGAAGAGTTTCCAGCGAAACCATGGCTTGGGCCTCCGGCCGGCTTTGCCATTCGCCTTTTGAATTTAAAATTTCCGCCACTTGGCCGCGAACGTGGCGCCGGCGCTCGGCGTCCACCGCCAACCCGCAAGCCCGGGGACCGCTTTCCAAGCAGACCTCCACCCCCAGCGGAACCCGTTCGAGACTGAACAACCGTCCGCACGCCTCCACCGCTTCCCGAAATGGGTTGAGGCCCCGTTCCACCGCCCCGCGCATGACGCCGATCAGGGAGGGCCAATCCACCCTCCGGGAACGGTGCACGGCAAGCGGCCGGGCGTCGGTCAACCTTGGCCGCCCCGGCGCCACCAGCACAAATCCGGTGTCGTCCAAGCCGCGCCGCCCCGCCCGTCCGAACATTTGCAGCAATCCGTCCGCCCGCACCTCTTCATGGCGGCGGGAAATCTGGTATTCCCGGTCGGTGACCAAAACCGACCGCATGGAGAAATTGATGCCGGCGGCCAGCCCGGTGGTGGCCACCACGATGCGGAGTTGCCCGGCCTTGGCCAATGGTTCGACCAGCCCGGCGCGTTGCTGGTAGCCGAGTCCACTGTGGTGATACGCCACCCGGCTTTTCAACATTTTCGCCAACCGGTCACCGGCCAACCGCTTCTGCTCGGCGGTCAGAACAAGCGGGTCGTCAACCGGCAGCGCGGCGGCCAACACGCGCGCCAACTGTTCGGCGGCGCGGCGGCGCGGGGCGAAAATCAGCACCGGCCCCAGATCCTCCATCAGAGCCCGCGCCAACAGGCGGGGCCAATATCCGGTAACGCTGTTCGGCACCCGGTCCGGCAGGGAATCGAGAAAAACCTCCTCCTGCGGCACCGGCCTCTCGCGGTGGTCGATCAAGGCGACATCGCGGCCGATGCGCCCGAGCCACCCGGCCACTTGCTCCGGATTGGCCACGCTGCCGCTGAGCAGCAACAACCGGGTGGAAGGCGGCAACATGGCCAGTGCCAGTTCGTAACTCACCCCGCGAATGTCGTCGGCCAACATTTGGTATTCATCCACCACGAACAGATCGGGGCCGGTCCGGCGCAGAAAATGGGATATTTGGGTCTCCAATGTCGCCACCACCACCGGCGCGTCCAAATTTTCCGCCACATCGCCCGTGGCAATGCCGACATTCCAACCGCGCTCGCTCCATTCCCGTCGTTTGTCATTGGCCAAAGCCCGCGTCGGAACCGTGAATACCGATTTGCCCGAAAAGCCGGACTCCACCAGCAGCTCGAAAACATGGGTTTTGCCGGCCCCGGTCGGAGCCGCAACAATCACGTCCCGCCCCCCGCGCAAATGCCGCAACGCCTCCTGCTGCCAGAGATCCGGGAGTTGCAACTGAATTTCAAGCGTGTTCACGGTAAGCGGCGGTATGCCGCCGAAACCCTGTCCCATCCCCGCGGTTCTGGCAAGCGGTCAACCGCCGGATTCAGCATATTTGGCGGGTTGCGAAGATTCAGGCATAAAACGAAAAGGGCAACGCCTCTGGCACGCCGCCTGCTGTGGTGACGGTTGTGCAACAAGCGGGCTATTGGCTTTGACGAGCGCCGTCCCAATGCCTAACGCTGGTTGCTTCAGAATCCAATATTCAGATCCGTTATGAGCAAATCCAAAGCCACCACATCCGCCAAAGGCAAATCGCCGGCCGCGTCCAAAACCGCTTCCGTCGGCAAGACAGCCGCCGCCGTTAAGAAACCGGCCGCCGCGAAAGCCAAACCCGCGCCCGCGGCCAAACCGGCCGCGGCGAAAAAGACCGCCGCCAAAAAACCGGCGGCGGGCAAGTCCCCCGTGGTGAAAAAAACCACGGCTAAACCAGCCCCGTCTCCCACCGCCACCGTGGTCGCTGAAATCGACATCGGTTTCGGAAACCAGCTTTTCATTCGCGGCAACGGCGCGGGCCTCAGCTGGGACAAAGGCGTTTTGATGACCTGCGTCGGCAACGACCGCTGGGAATGGTCCAGCGACGGCCTTTCCTCTCCCATTACCTGCAAGGTGGTGTTGAACGACACCATCTGGTCGGAGGGTGACGACCTCAGTTTGGCGCCCGGGGAAACCAAAGTCATCCGCCCGGCGTTTTAAACGGGTTCGGATTTTCTCCGGCTAAAAAAAGGCCGCGCCCGGAATCCGGTCGCGGCCAAGCAAAGCCTTGTAGCCAAAAATTGGTTACGCGCGGCGGCGGCGCAAGCCAAGGGCCGCCGCCAACACCGCCAGCCCGCCGAACAAGGCGTAAGCGGACGGCTCGGGGATGGCCGCGCCAACCACGGCGGAATCAAAAACACCGGCCTCATTGACCAGCACTTCGGTGTCGTTGTTGGTGAATGTCCGCAGATCAAACCCGGTGAAGGCACCGGGAACGTTGAGGGAGATGGGATCGATTACTGCGTTCCCATCCAGCCAGACTTGGGATGAAGTGCCGGCCAAGGTGTTTTCTTCGCTCCCCACCATGTAACTGATCGAATCACCGGTGGTGTTGACCACCCAATCGATCCGGTGAACGGCATTCTGCGTCAACAATCCGCCCTGCCGCAACGTGCGCAAATCGAGCTGGGCCATGTGGGTGCCCGGCGAATCGTCGCTGGAGTAAATGCGGGCCACGAAACGGCTGTTGTTATTAAAGGGGGAGTTTTCCGTCTCAATGAATTGGTAGGAAAGAGTGAACACGCCCGGGCCGGTGCCGGCCGGCAAAATATTCCATGCGCGGGCCTGCACGGTGGTGGACCCGACTTCCTCGACCGTAAACCGGAGATAGCGATTGTCCACCCCTTGGCCAAAACGATTGGTGGCATCGGCTTCCACCACGACCGGACCGGCGGACTGAACGGTTCCGGTCCACGGAGCACCCGGGGTTTCCCCGAGGGTTTGGTTGGCGAACGTGTCCCAAAAAACCAAGCTTTGGCCCGATGCCATGCCCGGAAGAAACAAGATGGCACCCAAGGCAAGGAAGGAAACCGTTTTACAAGGAGTCATGTTCATAAGCTCGAATTTGGAGTTAGTCGGCAATAATGATACTTTAAGAAAAACATTTGCGGACGAAAGACAAGCCTTTTTCCAGCCCTAACCCGCTTCGGTCAGGGCACCGGATTTGACAGAACGGCTTGGCGGTGTTTGTTTTCGACTCATTCCGGACCAAACCATGACCTCATTGCGCACTCTTCTCACCATTTTCACGGCGACCACCCTCACTGTTTCAGTCCCCGCCCCCGGCGCCGACGCCGGGACCGATGAAACCGACCCACTCTTGCGCCAATACCTGGAGAAACCGGATGACGCCTTTGCGCTTCAGCCCACCGGAACCACCCAGTTGCCCGGGGGCACGATCCACACCCACCAATTGACCTCGCAAACCTGGCGCGAAAAACCGTGGGTGCACGATCTGGTGGTGGCCGTGCCGGACGAGTTGCGCCACACCGACACGATGGTTCTGGTGGTCGGCGGAGGACGCAACCACGACCGGGCGATGCCCTCGTTTTCCCGCACCGAATACCTGATCGGGTTGGAAGCCATCCGCCGCACCGGCGCGCGGGTTGCCGTCCTCTCCCAGGTTCCCAACCAGCCGCTGTGGGGAGGCCTGAACGAAGACGACCTGATCGCCCGCACGTTTGCCGAATACCTGAAGACGCGCGACCCGAGTCTGCCGTTGCTCTTCCCCATGGTCAAAAGCGTCGTCCGCGCCATGGATGCGCTGGAGAAATTTGACGCCGACGGCCACCCGCCGCCCAAACGTTTCATCGTGACCGGCGCCTCCAAGCGCGGCTGGACCACCTACCTGAGCGCCGCCATGGACGACCGCATCAGCGCCATCGCGCCCATGGTGTTCGACATTCTCAATTTGCAACCGCAGCTCGACCACCAGCTTCACTCCTTCGGGGCCTACAGCGAACAAATCCGCGCCTACGAAGACCAAAATCTCTTTGAAGCCCTCCGCGTGGAGCCCGGCAGAACCCTTGGCCGGCTGGTCGATCCCTTCACCTATCGGGAAAAACTAACCATGCCGAAACTGATTCTGCTCGGGACCAATGACCCGTATTGGACCGTGGACGCCACCCGGTTTTATTTTGACGAACTGCCCGGGGCCAACAGTCTCTTTTACGTTCCCAACGCCGGGCACAGCCTCAGCCTGGAGGCGCTCCCTCCGCTGATCGCCTTTATCAACACCATGCTGGAAGGGCGGCCGATGCCGGAACTCTCGCTGAAGCGCGAAGACGACTCGATTCGCCTCGGGTGGCAAGGCGCCGACGCGACCGGCGCCACCCTTTGGTCGGCGGAATCCGGCAGCCGCGATTTCCGACAAGCCTCGTGGACCAACACTTCCCTGCGCCTGCGGGAAGAGAGCGCCACCGCCTTCTCCATCGAACCGCCCGACGGCGCGTTCACCGCCTGGTATGCCGAAGTTCAATTCCAAACCCCCGCCGGCCAATCCTTCGGCCTGACCACCCGCGTCTTTGTCGAGGGTAGCGAAACGGATGCGCCGGTCGAAAACGGGCGGGACTGAGACCCGCGCGAACCCGTGCAGCGCAACCCGGCCGTCGGCGGCCCTTCCGTCGGCCGGCCTTCCGTCTGGGAAAAAATCATCCCGCCCACGGGCAGTTCCGGCTTTATTCTTTCCGCGATTCCGGCTTTCATAAAAGGACACATGCGGGAAATAGATTATCTCGGGAAACGCGTCATTCGCTGGGAACGCGGCGGCTCCACCTTTTTGGCTTGGCCGGAAGGGGGCGCCCGGCTGATGAATTGGAACGTCTCCTTCCCTGACGGCTCCTTCCGCGACGTGATCCACTGGCCCGACCTGAAGACCCTCGACAAAATCGGCTCGGTGCGCGGCGGCAACCCCATCCTCTTTCCGTTCTGCGGCCGGTCGTTTGACCAAGGGGAGATCGGTTATTGGCAAACCCCCGAAGGCGAACGCCGCCCCATGCCGATTCACGGATTCGCCCGCGACCGCTCCTTCGAGATTGCCAATCTCAACGCCAACGGATTCGACGCGCGCCTGCTTCCGGAGGAAACCGATCACGAACGCTATCCCTACCGCTACGAGTTCACCGTGAGCTACCGATTCGAGGCCCTCGCGCTCTACGTGGAATTGCGCCTGCGCAATCACGACACCAAACCGATCCCCTGGGCCGCCGGGCATCATTTTTACTTCACCCTGCCGTGGGCGGAAAACACCAACCGGGAAGATTACCGCATCGCCCTTCCGGCCAAGGAGGCCTACCGCCACCAAAACGGCGAGCTGGTGCCGTTGCCCGACTTCCCGGCGGAAGATACCTTTGGCAACCCCGCCCTTTCCGACCGCATCCACACCGGTCTGAAAAAGAACCTCGTCTCCTTCCGCGAAGTCGAAGGGAACACCAAGGTGGACATCCGGATCGGCCAAGGCGGCAAACCGGACCGCGGCCTCGCCCTGGTCACCTGGACCGAAAAGGAAGACTCCCCCTTTTACTGCGTGGAGCCGTGGATGGCGCCGCCCGGCGCGCCGCGCCACGGACTCGGGCTCCGCATGGTGCCGCCGGGAAAAACAGACACGTTCACGGTCGAAATCGCGGTCGGGTAACAAGCCTTGCCGGTCCGCTTCCCGGCCGGGATTGCCCGAAGCCCGACGGACCCGGGCACCACCGGGACGACTCCGCCCGCGGGCGCGTGAAAAAAGTTTGCGCAAGGGTCTTGACTTGTCCTCGTCCCTGCTGCTTTATTCTGCCCCTTCAACAGCCGGGGTAGTAGCTCAGTTGGTTAGAGCGCCTGCCTGTCACGCAGGAGGCCGCGGGTTCGAGTCCCGTCTATCCCGCCATGTTGAAAAAAACGCGCTCCGGCGCGTTTTTTTTGTGCCCGGACGGGTCACTTTTCATGGCGAAAAAAACAAACGCACAGCCGTAAAGCGAACCGCCAATAGGAAAGCAAGGGCAGCTGCCGGATTTAAAGGGGGAAGCGGACGAATCCGCCTCCCCCGTGATTAGAGCTTTGCGGTCAAAGCTTTACTTACCTTTCGGGGGATTGTTTCCCCGACCTCCGCCGGATTGATTTCCGGTGGTGCTTGGCCCGTTGGGCGGGCGTGGATTGCTTCCATTGGCCATATGTGTCCTTTTGTTTTTTTAGTTAGCGGGAAAACCGGTT
>PXDN01000081.1 GCA_003566375.1 Opitutia bacterium | reverse complement strand
TGAGGGGAAATCAGAGGTTGCGGTGGCCATGGCCCAAGCGTTGGCCGCCGCCGGAAAATCGGTGCTTCTGATCGATGCCAATCTCCGGCATCCCGCGCTGCACCGCTTGACCCAATCCGCCAACACCACCGGACTCCTCACCCGGCTTACCACCGATAGGCCCGCCGAAGAAAGCAGAGGGGCGGAACAGTTCGGGGAGTTGATCCAGAAAACCGCACATGGCATTTCCCTGGTGGCCGCCGGCGGACAGGTTACCAAGGCAAACGAATTGCTGGAAAAGGAAGGAACCCGACGGCTCATCCAATCGTTGCGGCACAAGAGCGATGCGGTGATCATCGACTCCCCCGCCGCCGCCAATCACCCGGATGCCCGCATCCTGGCCGATTCGGTTGACGAAATTCTGCATGTCGCCCGCATTGGGAAAACCAGTCGGCAGAAACACCGGCGGGTGATCCGCGCTCTCGCTAAAAGTCAGGCCGACATCGTCGGGGTTCTCTTGACCCACGGGCGCAAAACCAAACCCGCGCCAAAGCCTCAGCCGCAGAAGGAAGAAAACCCGTCTTGATCAAGTCTCCTCGGGCGGCCGGTGGCGGACGGCCAGATAATTGGCGACCGGACGGAGGTTGCGAATGCCGGGAAAGGGACGCCAACCGGGCGACTTCCGGCCCAGCAACAGGTTGGTGGCGCTCCCCGAATCGACCTGGCCTCCGTGCACCACCCCTTGCTGAACGGCGTGCCAAGCCATGGAGCGCTCGGTCACGTTTTCAAATGCAATCAGCCAAACGATGTTTTGGTCCGGATCGATTCCAATAAACGAGCGGCTGATCAATTCTCCTTCCCCCGAAGAGGCGATCCCGCCGACCGCGGCGTCCCGCACCTGCACGGTTTGCACCCCGATCCCGTGAACCGCCCGCTCCAACACCGCGCCCCGGGGCGGTTTGCTCAACTCCACTTGCCCCCGCCACTGGTCATCCCACCAAATCATAAAAGAATGCTCGTGCTGGTGGGACCATCGCCCGTCGATCACAATGGATTCGACCGCCAGCACGTTGGCCCCCGGGTAGCTGCGCCAACGATACCCGGGGTAGTAGCGCGTTCCGTTGATCAACGCGAGATAGTCATTGCTCCGAATGATCCAATCCGCAAAAGCGAGGCGAAAATGGCGCCCCCTCTCCAAGGCGCTCTCATCAAAAGGCCGGAAGACCAACTCCGTGCCGGGGGTGTCGAGGTGAATCTCCACCGAAATCATCCGGCCTGTCGCCTCCATCGGCACATTCAACTCCTCCACCGTGATAAAAACGCCGGGCGCGATTTCGGCGCGCGGAGTTTCCGGCGGCGAACCCATCCAGACCGATACCCTCCACCCAACCCAAAGCAAAACCGGCAGCCCCACCAGGCAGAACAACGCCCCGTAAAACAAACGGGAAAACCACCGCTCGGCAGGTGATGAAGCGCTCATGCCGCGGGCCGTTAAACCGGCTCCCCCTTCGCCCGGCGGCGGAGTTCGCGGATTTTCATCACGGTCAGCCATTCGTAGATGGCCAGCAGGCAACAGTAATCCCAACCGGCCCGGCCGTCGAGAAAGCCCAGGCGCGCCACATACATGTAAAGGAACCGCAGCAACGGCCGGCACGGCAGGCGAACAAACACTTGTTTGCAGGCCCGCCGCCGCCGCACGCCGTCGGCGGCGAAAAGACCGGACCAGTCCGCCGGCCCGGCTCCGGCCGATTCCATCGCGTGAACCGCCTCGGCGCTTGAATAGCGGTTGTGCCGCTCCACCCAATCGGCCAGGCCCTTGGAAAAGGTGTGGTGAATGAACGGTTCCTCCAGCGTCCCGATCCGTTCGGCGGGCAAGGTTTCGCGCTGGCCGTGCCCCTGTTGGACGAAACGGAGTTTCTCCCGGCGTCCGAGGCGGACTTGGTGCCAGGGATACATGCCGGACCGGCGCAGCCATTTCCCGTGAAACATCATTTTGGACGCGATTCGGTAGGCGTCGAAATCCGGGTTCTGAATACACCGTTCCATTTCCGCCAGCAGCTGCGGGGAAACGACCTCATCGGCGTCGAGGTGCAGAATCCAGTCGTGTTTCCACCCCTCTTGATCAATGCCGAAATTCCGCTGGTCGGCGAAATTCTTGAACTTTCGTTGCACCACCCGCGCCCCGCGTTCGCGTGCAATCTCGACTGACCGATCTGTGCTGAAGGAATCCACCAGCAGAATGTCGTCGCACCAGGCCACCGCGTCGAGACAGCGGGGCAGATTCTCCTCCTCGTTGAGCGAGAGCAGCAAAATCGAAACCGGCGGCGCGCTCATACTTCGCGAAGTTCCCGCTCCTTGATGGCCCGCGCCGGATTCCCTCCGGCCACGGTCCACTCCGGCACGTCTTTCAACACCACCGCCCGCGCCCCGACCACCGAGCCGCGCCCGACGGTCACCCCGGGAGCGACAAACGCGTCGGCGCAAATCCAGCAATCCTCGGCCACCACAATCTCCCCGCCGATGGCGGGATATTTTGGATACCGGTAGTCATGGGAGACGGAGCAAAGAAACACGTTTTGGCTGATCATGGATCGGTCGCGCACGCGAATCCCGTGCGCGTTGTAGAGGCGGACCTGGTCGTCGATGAAGACGTCGTCACCCAGCGAGAGGAGCCACGGCGCCCAAATCCGCGTGCCGGGATGCACCCATGCTTTGCCGATTTTCGCGCCGAACAGCCGCAGTAAAAACCGCCTCCAGCCCGCCATGAACCAGGGCGAAGGCCGGAAAAGGAGCACCCAAACGGCGGACCAAAGGAGCCGCCCCAACCGGTTGTTCAGGCTGTAGGGATTCACATATCCCGCCGGGTCGGTCCGGCGCCCGCCGGTGTCCGGCGCGGACGACGGGTCGGGAGCGTCCCGGGCGGGAACGTCCGTTTCAGTTGCCGGCTTTTCCACCATACACCCTGTCGCCGATTTCCATCAGCATCCGGTAAAACGGCTCAAGCCGTTCGACGGTGACCGCCGAATCCGACGGCGCTTCCAAAAACCCGCGGAACAGCTCCTGGTGCGAATCATCCTGCAAGCGCCCGCTGAGTTTCTCCCACACCTTCCAGCCGGTTTCCCGCATGTTGTCCGAGGCCGCCTGACCGAAATGGCCGAAACTTTCCGGCGACATTTGCACGTAAAAGGTATCCGGGAAAAAGCCCAGAATGGCGTTGTAGTTCTGGAAAACGAACTCGACCCGCGCCTTGCGCGGCAGAAACCCCTGGCGCAAATCGAACGTCAGCTCGCAACCATCCTCCGACGCGGCGGCGCCGTGAATCCAGTCGGTTTGTCCATGAACATTGCGGCGGTGGCGAACGTGTTTCACATCCCACGGCCCCCCGGAAAACTGGCAGGCGACATCCAGGAAATGCAGCCCGTAATCCATCAGCAAGGTGCGCGCCTTGACCTCGTCGCGCGCCCAGACGGCGGTCTCCTGGCTGACCGGTGGGCTTTGAAACAAGACCGAAACGGAAAGCAGTTTGCCGGGATTGCAGCGGGAAAGCAGGTCGATCATTCGCCGGACGTTTTTCTTGCAGCGGTAATTGTGGCAAACCAGCACCGGGTCGATGCGGTTTTCGGCAAAGGCCAGCCAATCGTTAAGTTCCTTCGACCGGTAACAAAGCGGTTTTTCGATCAAGACCGGCCCCTTGACCGACGCGAGTTGCCCGATGGCTCCCTGATGAACGGGACCCGGCGTGGCCACGATCCAGGCCGCCTCCTTGGGCAGGGGGTCGGTATCAATGGAGTGGATGCGCTGGCCGTCCTCCTCGTAACCGCGGACATCGTAGCGGGTGACCCGCTGGGACAAACCCAGCTTGGCCAGCGACGGCAGATGGCGCTGCTTGACGATGCGCCCGTTGCCGAGAATGACAATCCGGCCGATATTGGTTTTGGACGGACCTTCCGCCGGTCCGGGGGGCGTCACCACCGGACCGTCTTGAAACTCAAAACAGGAACGGAGCTTTTCCCGCCAATCAAACCCGTAGTCGATCCCCAGCAAATCCTGGGTGCGGGATGAATCGAAACGGGCGTATCGGCAAATGCTGTCGATCTTGGAATACACCTTCATTTGCTTCTGCCCGATCACGCGGGAAACCAGCTCCCCCCCGGCCCCGGCCAGGCGCCACAACCAGACCGGCAGGCCGATGGCCCCGGCCCCGCACCCGATCTCTTCGCAACAGGCTTGCATGAACTCCCGGCGCGTGGGAGAGCGGGGATTGACCAGCAGAAAAATTTCCGGCCCTTGACGGCTGAACCGCTCGAGCACCCGCTCCACCGTGCGGTGCAGCAGATCGCGGGAAAACATCGGCATCTCGCAGGAACCGTTGCCGAGACAAAGCAAATGGTTGGACGGCAGCCGCGCTCCCGACCCGACAATCGGATCGACCAGCCCTTCGCCCAAGATGAACCCGGGGCGCAACAGGGTTAATTTGGTTCCCGGCACCGGGTGCTGGCGAAGCCAGGTGTCGGTCGCCACTTTGAGGGATCCGTAGGCCCCTTTCTTTTCCGGATCCTCCTCAACTTCGCTCTCCTCGGTGAGGGTAAAGGGGGAACTTTTGTAAACACTGATGGAGGAGATGTGAATCAGGTGGGGAACACACCGCTTGTCGCAAAACCGGGCCAGCGCTTTCACATAATCCACGTTGGCTTCAACATCGGCGTCCTTGAGCAGCAAAAAATTCACCAGCGTGTCGAACGGCTCCTCCAAATGCGGATTCTCGTCAATCCGATCCACCGGACCGGTGACCACCTGTCCGTTGCGGGCGACCGGCCCCCGCCCGAAACAAACGACGGTGTGCCCGGCGGCTTCCAGTTTGGCAACCAATCCGCGGGCGGAAAAGCTGGTGTGTCCACAAAGTAAAATTTTCTTGGCTGACATCTTCTGAATGGGTTCCCGGGTTGTGAAAAGGCGGGTCACCACAAAGAGGCACGGGAGCCGAAGGATTGTCAACGCTCCTTGGTTCCCGTGGACATTGAAAAAGGCCGGCTCCCCTAAAGGAACCGGCCTTGATTCAGGCAAAGGCTGTTTTACCGGGATTCGTTACGGCAGGAGGGAGGCGCCGACCACCGCGCGGGCGCGGTAGAAGGCATGCCCTTCGCCCGCTTCGATGGCGGTCGTCCACTCGTAGCGGGTGTAGCCATCGGGAGCGCCGCCAATCGCCACCGGCTCGGCACCCTCCACTTCAACCCACTCACCCTCGGTCAGGCTTTCGCGGCGCTCGATCACGTAGGTCACATCCGACCCCTCGCGCTGGTTCCAGCGCAGGGTCAGGGTGGACTCGTCACCGCTGACTTCCGCCAGCGAAGCCACCGCCACCGTCGGGCTGATCCCGAAGGCGAACTTTTGCGTGTTGGTGAACCCGTCGCCGGAAGGATTGGCACCCGGTTCCGCGTCGGCCCCGCTCAATTCGAATCCGGAAGCCCATTGCTCAAAGGCAGTGTCTTCGGGCACCCCACCAGTGTGCTGAAGCACGCCGTCCCCGCTTAACTCCCAGCCGGATGGCACGCTCACGCTGGCGAAGTTCAACGCCGCGTCACCCGTGAACAACGGGAAGGTCGCGCCGGTGCCTGGCTCGAACGGCTCGAAGGTGATCACCAAATTCGCGTTGCTGAAATCAGTTGCCGCGTCGGCATTGATGAGTCCGGTCGTCGAGGCGTCCACCACGATATTCAGCGCTCCGCCGGGGGCGAAACGGCTGCCGGCAATCGCCGGAACCTCGGACGAGGAGAGCACGTTGAAATCGCCAAAAACGATGTTATCCACTTCGCCCGTTCCGGTCAGGGATCCATTCAGGGTGATCCCGTCACCGGTGCCGGCAAGGGTCCCGCCGTCGCTGATTACCACGTCGCTGTTGATCACTCCCGTGCCGGTGATGGCCGAGCCGGGGTTACCGATATCCACCGCGTCGGGACGCGTGTCCACCAAACCGCCCACCATGTTGATGGTGCCGCCGTCCAGCTCGATAGTGTTGCCGTTACGCAAGCCCAGCAGTCCCCCCACGGTCAAGGTGCCGCCGTCGCGCACCCGGATCGAGGCCACGCCGGTCGGGTTCAAATCCAAATCGGATCCCACAAAGAAGCGGGGAAGGGAGAGAAGGGAATTTGCCCCTTCAATGGTGATATCGCCCACCGCCGTTTCGAAGCGCCCGGCCGAGGAAGCGGAACCCCCGTCAAGAGGGATCTCCACCCGCCCTCCGTCGCTGATGACCAAAGTTCCGTCTCCGTTAAAACCGACCTGCAGGAAAGAACCGGGCTCAACCGCGCTGCCAGCCCCGGTGACGGTCACGGTGGCCACCCCGGTATCAGTGGAACCGATGCGAAAATACGACCCGGTGCGGATCATCCCGCCGCTTTGCACGGTGATGTCGGCTTTGGTAAAAGGACTGGAAGCCGAGGAAAAATAGCTGGCGGTCTCAATCAAACCACCGTCTTCCACCAAAACCGTGCCCTCGGTGCCCACCTCGGCGTTGTCACCGTTGCCGCGGCCGACAATCATCCAGGTGGTGGTTGACAGGTAGCTGCCTTCACCACTAACGGTTAACGAGCCGCGGGCGTTTTCCTCGCCGGCGGCGGTTCCGGCCGGCACACTGATGCCGGCGTTGCCGTCGCTGATAAGGCCCGCCCGGGCTTGGGCACCGTTCAATATCGAAAGATTGCCATTTCCCCCGGTGCCAACATGGAGATAGCTGCCGACGTTCAACCGAGTTTCCGGTCCGGT
>PXDN01000328.1 GCA_003566375.1 Opitutia bacterium | reverse complement strand
GAGATATTATCCGACTTCATGCACACCGCCCATGGAAACACGAAGTCGATTCAATTCGAACCGAGCCTCTGTAGCACCCTATTTGCCGCTACCGCATGATTTGAAAACAACCAAACTCCAGGGCAGGGGCTCCGCCCCTGCACCCCGGTTGATTTCTTCGTCATTCGTGATTCTTGTTTTCCATTTCATCATTGGTCATTTCCCAGACCGCTTCACTCCCGTCACTCCGCCGCTTCGTTCGTCCCTCACTTCGCTTGCTCCGTTCCGTTCGTTCCGCTCCGGCTGTTTCTAGGGGACTGAACTGCGGGCCAGACGGAAACCGAGGTTGATGCGGCGGTAGCCGGGGGAGTGGAAGTTGCGGAACGCGGAGCGGCAGAAGAACGCGTCGCCGCTCCAACCGCCGCCGCGCAGCACCCGGGACGAGCCCGAAGCAGCACCCTTGGGATCGCTGGCACCCTCCGTGTAGGTCGATGCCGAATACCAATCCCAATTCCACTCCCACACATTCCCAGCCATATCGTAGAGTCCGTAGCCGTTTGGAGCGAAACTGCCAACCGGGGAGGTATAGGGCATTGTACCATCATTGTAAGTCGGGTGATAGGTCCATGTCGTGTAGGGACTGGTGTCGTAGGTGTAAGCACTCCCGTTGGCCCGATAGTTGGCATGGGTGTGGTTGATCGTATCGCCCCACGGAAACCGCTGCCCCGAAACCCCGCCGCGCGCCGCCTTTTCCCACTCGGCTTCGGTCGGCAGGCGATAGCCGTTGGCAGACCAGTTGGCGTTTGGTGCGACTGTCCCGGTCTTGAATACCGTGTCGTCCGCGTTGCGATACACCGGCGTCAGTCCATCCATCTCACTGCGGGCGTTGCACCACTTCACTACATCCCACCAGTTCACCGAATGCACCGGGTGGTCGGCCGCCTTGCCGCCGCCGGCCGCGATGTCGGTGTAGCCGTTATCGATGCCCCAAGTTCTAACTTCGGTCCACAGTTCCCAAGTCACCTCATGCGTCGCCATGTAGAACTCGCTCACATGCACATTCACCGGCGGGGCGTTGGTGTCGGTGTCCCCGCTGGTGCGGCCCATGGTGAATGAGCCTGCGGGGATCAGGGCGAAGCCTTCGGGCGGCGTAGGACCGTCGCCGCCAGAATTCACCATGACGTTGTCCACGTATGCCTTGCCGGCGGAACCGGATGAACGGCCATAGATTTGCAGATGCCCGGCTCGGAAATCCGGATCGACCGGATTGGGGCTTTCCGAAACCAGGTCGCCGCCAAGCGTCGCGCGGATTCGGAAGTCTTCCAGCACCTCAAGGGTCATTGTCTGCCATGCCCCGAGATAGGCATCGGCCATCCGGGCCTGTTCCAAGGGCAGGCCGAATGAACTCATGTAGGCGTGGGGACGGAATTCCTCGGGAGTCGCCCAGCAGGCGTCGCCCTCGAAATGGAACCGCCCGAGCTGGTGCACGCTCATCTGCCCTTCGGGCTGACCGGATGGCTGGCCGTTGGTGATGCCACAGGCGATATCCACCCAGCAGCCCGCCGGGTTGGTGACATCGAGGAACACATCGAACGAAATCACCGTGCCGACGCGAAGTTCGATTTCCTGGATCGTCCACACGCCGCTGTTCCAGCTTGAGTCTCCATTGACATCGAGCACGGCGTCCCTCCCTTGTGCCGCAACCACAACCGGCGCGGGCACTCCGAATGAATTCCACCGGACTAGGCCGCTCTCGAAGTCGTCATAAAAAGGTTCCTGAACCACCACCTCGATCACGGTGGCAGGCATCCAGCGGTTGATCATTCCGGACCCGGTGAGGAGCTTGCCACGCACGGCGCCGAGGGTGGAAGCGGCATCGAATTGTTCCGGGGTCCAATCGAAGCCGGCGTCGATGCCGTTGTTCCAGACCACATCGCTGGCGGTCCAGTTGGTGCGGGACATGATCTGTTCCATGGTGAACTCGCCCTCAAAGGCCAGCACGATGTGATAGGTGCCCGGCTCATCCGGCGCGGTGAGGTCGATCGGCATGTCGAATTCCTCGATGCCGGTGGCGAAATTCGACTGGGTCATCCAGAACGCGGTGGTGCGCTCGCCCCAGACGGCGGTGCCGCCCAGCGGCGTGACCGCACCGGTAGGCATCCGGTTGTCGGCGCGCACCCGGACCTGGCCGGTGATCGGCGCGCCCGTCTCGACGGTCAGCGCACGATTTCCGGCATCGATCTCCCCGCCGTTGAGCGTGCCGCCAGCGATGAGTTCGAGCGTGCCGATTTCGTTTGGTGCCGGCTGCTGGGTGATTGTGTGGGTGAGACCGCCGATGGTGAGAGTCGCCGTGCGCGGGAACGAGCCTTCGTCGTGCGACTGGTAGGAGATTGTGACCGTCGCCGGGAATCTGCCGGAGGATGGTGTTACCGTCACCCAGTCCTGATCCGACTCCGCCGTCCAGGAACCGGGGATGTTGATTTGGAGGTTGTATTGGCCGGATTCGTGGGTGGCTTGGTATTCGGCGAGGTTGAGGGGGTGGGTGGAGCGGGCCGGACGGAAACCGCGGTCGTTGCGGCGGCGGCCGGGGTCGCCGGGGTTGCCGCGGTTGTTGCGGGACGCGGAGCGGCAGAAGAACGCGAGGCCGCCCCAACTGCCACCGCGCAGCACCCGGTACGAGCCCGAAGCTGCACCCTTGGGATCGCTGGCACCCTCCGTGTAAGTCGATGCCGCATACCAGTCCCAATTCCATTCCCACACATTCCCTGCCATGTCATAGAGCCCGAAGCCGTTCGGCGCGAAACTGCCCACTGGGGAGGTGTATGGTGTCGTTCCGTGATTGTAGGTCGGGTGAAAGGTCAATGTCGTGTAAGGACTCGTGTCGTATGTGTAGGCACTGCCGTTGGCACGATAATTCGCGTGATCATGATTGATCTCATCCCCCCACGGAAAGCGCTGCCCGGCAACCCCGCCGCGCGCCGCCTTTTCCCACTCCGCCTCGGTCGGCAGCCGGTAGCCATTGGCATTCCAGTTCGCATCCGGTTCCGTCGTCCCCGTGCGCATCACCTCCCCACCCACGGTGTAAACCGGCGTCAGCCCATCCTTTTCGCTGCGGGCGTTGCACCACTTCACTACATCCCACCAGTTCACCGAATGCACCGGATGGTCGGCCGCTTTGCCGCCACCTGCATCTATGTCGGTGTAGCCGTTATCGATGCCCCAGGTTCTAACTTCGGTCCACAGTTCCCAAGTCACCTCATGCGTCGCCATGTAGAACTCGCTCACATACACATTAACCGGCGGGGCGTTGCTATCGGTATCCCCGCTGGTTCGACCCATGGTGAATTCACCCGCAGGAATTCGCGCAAATCCCACCGGCGGCGGGAATGGATCGGCGATGACCTTGTAGCGCATCGTGTCGGAGACGCGACCGCCCCAGTCGCGTCCGGCGTCCCAGGTGAGGCGCAGGCCGGTGGCGGGTGCGACGTCGTAACCGGCGTCGCCGCTGAGGGTGATGCCGGGAACGTCCCAGGTGAGGCCGTCGTCGTCGGAGACCTCGAGGGTGATGCGGACGGGAATCGCGATGCCGGTAAGGTCGTAGTCGATGTCCACGAGGTTGGTTCCGGGGCGTTGGGCGGCCTGGATGTTGGTGATTTCCTGTGCCGCCGCCGGGGTGTGCAAGGACATCAGCAGCAGGAATGCGCCAAGAATGCGGGTGATGAGTCGGGGGTTCATGAGATGATGGTGTGGGGTTCGCGGGTTATGCGGCGATCAATGTGATGGGTGGTTTTGGGAATCGCAGGGTAATCGACGTGCGATACCTGGGTGACGTCGGCAGGGACCGACCTCCGGGCGGTCCGGCTGGGGCAGGGTCGATTTTTTTGGGGATTGGATCGTTTCCTTTGCGGGGTCGTTCGCGGGGATCGTATGGGACGGAGTTGTGGGGTGGTTTGTGGATTTGTGACATGCGGCACGTCCCCCGCCGGACCGTTCGGAGAACGGTCCCTGCCTGCGGCGGGGTGGCATGGGAATCGCAGGCCAATCGACGCGCGATACCCGGGTGACGTCGGCAGGGACCGTTTTCCAAACGGTCCGGCTGGGGCAGGGCCGATTTCTTGGGGATTGGCTCATTTCCTTTGCGGGGTCGTTCGCGGGGATTGGTGAGGCGGGGTTGAAGGGTGGTTTGGGGATTTGAGACATGCGGCACGTCCCCCGCCGGACCGTTCGGAGAACGGTCCCTGCCGGCGTTTGGAGAGCGGTCGGGGCCGGGGGGATGGTGTCTTCATTTTGGGTCTTGGGTCTGTTGCGTGGTGAACGCGGTGAGGCGTTCGATCATGATCCCGATCTGCGGTTCAACCGTCTGAAATGCAGGATCGTCCTGCCAGGCGGTGACGATTTCGAGCACCTCGCGGTCGTGGGCGGCGAGTTCGGGGCCGGGGATTGGGGTGTCCCGGGTGAGCAGGTTGTTGGAGACGAATTGGTTGTGGTTCGGAAAGACGCCGGCGAACGCGTTGAGTTCGGTGGTGGTGCGGTCCGGGGAGAGCAGCCAACCGGCGACGAGGTCGCGCTGGCGGTCGTCGCGCAGGTCGGCGCGGGCGATTTGCTGGGCGGTCATTTCCGGGCGGCTGGCGGCCAGGGCGGTGTCGGCGGCGAGGGGGTCGATCATGGCGGCGGGCTGGCGCTGGACGAGCCGGTCGAGCGTGAGGAAGGCGGCGTGGGCGAGGTCGCGGCGGTCGTGATCGCCCACCAGCGAGGTGAGCAGCGGCGCGCTCTCGACGGCTTCAGTGTGGACGAGGACGTCGAAGGCATTGAGGTAGCCGATGGATGGATCGGCCTGCCAGGCGGGGTTGGTGATGAGTTCCTCGGTTTTGGCGCGGAGGAAGTCGCGCGTCAGATCGGGATCCTCGGCGCGGGCGACGTTGCGCAGCGCAAGCGCCCATTCATCGGCGGTGGTCGGTTCGGCGAGGATATCGCGGGAGATTGCGGCGGCGGCGGCGGGATCGATGGCGGCAAGGGCATCGAGCAGAAAGGTGCGGAAGGTCGGCGATTGCTTGAGGCTGCCATCGGCGGCGATCTCGAAGGTCTGGCCGGTGTTACGGTCCCGGCCATCGTTCAGAAATGCCCGGATCCACGCGACCGCCTCGGCGGCAGGCAGGGAATCGAGCAATTCCCGCAGATCGCTCAGGGATTGCGGGGCGGCGATCGCGGGCGAGTCGATGATGGAGCCGCTGGATGCGGCGGAAACCGGCTTGTCCAAGGGCGGGGCGGTGACAGGGGGATGTGCCGCCGCCCCACCACTTGGAGCTGCCGATGCCGGTTTGCTCCGGGTTCCGCTGATCCACCACACCAGGCCTAAACAGGCCAGAGCGAGGCATATCAAAAGAATCCGTTTTGTGCGTAGGGGGGGCATCGTAATAGGAGGACGAGGCGGATCGAGGAACTTGCGAAAAAAATCACGTTTTAGATGAAATGCCCGACGCATGGGGCGTGCGCCTGCGCCGGGTGAGCCACCACCCGGATGCGAGGAACCAGAACGAAAGTATCCCGGGTTCCGGGACGGCTTGCACGGCGTATGCGAAATGGTGGCCTGGGATGGAAAGCGGCCCCACGCCGTGGCCGCCGTCCGGGTTGGCGAGCCGGGCATTGGGTTCGCCGGCGTCCCCGTGGGTTGTCGCCTGCACGAAAAACTGGCCGGCCACGCTATTGGCCGCGATCGGCGAGACGCCGACCCAATAGGAACCCGGGCCGGGCAGTTCGACGTCGATGTCGAGATCGACGCGGCCATATCCATCCTCGCCCCCAGCATCATCGACCGGGGTGACACGGGCGTCATCCGCCTGGACGACGATACTGGAAGCATCACCGGTGAGCGTGGTGGCGGCGAGGGAGACGTCGGTGAAGAAGTTGACCTGGTAACCCTCGATTTCCTGAAACATGACGAAGCCGGCCTGCGCCTTGAGAAGCACGGAAACACGCTCGATGCGGAAGTCCCCTCCGGTGACGGTGAAATCCTCAAGCACACTGCAATTGAACTCGGGGAAATCCGTGAAGATCTGGCTGGGCGACGGCGACGGCAACAGACTGGAATCGAAGGCTGCCAGGTCGCCGATCTGATCGAGCACGATATTGGCGGCGGCATCGGCGCACGGGACGGGCATGGCGACCAGCATGGTGATGGCGACCGACGCGGCGGGCCATCGGCGGTGCGACCGTGAATCGCATGTGGAGTTATGGGGAAGGTGTGATAATGGCATGCCGGGGGACGTTGCTTTCATGAGATTTCTTATTACTAAAAATACCGCCGGGAGTGGCAATCAAAAACGACCAAAAAAGGAACCTAGAATCGATAATGCGGATTTGTGATGGGGGATTAGAAAGATAGATTGGTTCCTTGTGACATGTGGCATGCACACCGCCGGACCGTTCGGAGAACGGTCCCTGCCTGCGGCGGGGTGGCATGGGAATCGCAGGCCAATCGACGCCCGATACCCCGGGTGACGTCGGCAGGGACCGACCTCCGGGCGGTCCGGTTGGGGCAGGTCCGCCGTGTGAGTGACTTGCTCGTTTCCTTTGCGTGTCGTTCGCGGGGATTGGTGAGGCGGGGTGTTGGGGTGGTTTGGGGATTTGAGACGTGCGGCATGTCCCCCGCCGGACCGTTCGGAGAACGGTCCCTGCCGCGGTCCGGTTGGGGCAGGGTCGATTTTCGTGGGATTGGCTTGATTCCTTTGCGGTGTCGTTCGCGGGGATTGGTGAGGCGGGGTGTTGGGGTGGTTTGGGGATTTGAGACGTGCGGCATGTCCCCCGCCGG
>PXDN01000305.1 GCA_003566375.1 Opitutia bacterium | reverse complement strand
CTCGGCATCCTCGCCACCTCCCTGGTGCAAAGCTCCTCCACTTCCACGTCGATTATCGTCGGGATGGTGGCGGGCGGCGCGGTTTCGCTGGAGGGGGCCATTCCCATGATCATGGGGGCCAACATCGGCACCACCATTACCGCGATGCTGGTTTCGCTGGGGCACATCAACCGGCCGGTGGAATTTCAGCGGGCTTTCGGCGCGGCCGCCTTGCACATGACCTTTAACCTGATCGCGGTCGCCATCATCTTTCCTCTGGAACTGGCCACCGGTTTTCTCACCCACGCCTCCGCCGCCGCGGCCGACGTGTTTCAAAACGCGGGCGGCATGCGCTTGAGCAATCCCCTCAAGGCGGCCACCGAACCGGCCATCGCCCTCCTGACCAAAATGGTTTTCAGCCAGGCCTGGCTTTTGCTTTTGGTCACGGTGCTGCTGACCTTCGGCATGTTGGTGGGCATTGTGAAATTGTTGCGCAGCCTGGTTCTCAAAAAAATCGAGGCCTTTTTCGACCGGCACCTTTTCAAAACCTGGCAACGGGCGATGGGGTTTGGCCTGCTGTTCACGGTGGCGGTGCAGACGAGTTCCATACCGACCTCCCTGGTCATCCCCCTGGCCGGCGCCGGAATTTTGAAACTGGCCCAAATTTACCCGTTCAATCTCGGTTCCAACGTCGGGACCACCGTAACCGCGATGCTGGCGGCCCTCGCCACCGCCAACGAAACGGCCATCACGGTCGCGTTCTCCCACTTGATTTTCAATCTGATCGGCATCCTCATGATCTGGTCGGTGCCGGTGGTGAGGCGGATCCCGATGCGGATCGCCGAATCGTTGGCCGCCCGCGGGACGCGCAACCGTTGGCTGGCGGTCGCGGTGGTTGCCGCCGTCTATTTTGTCATCCCCTTCTTCTTTGTGGCCGCCACCCGCCTGTGGGGCCGCTTCACCGGATAAATGGCCATGTGGAAAAATCTGTTTAACCTGTTCAGAAAAGATGATCTTCTCACGCAGGCGCTGCGCGAATCGCACGCCATGCTCGATCTGGATTTGAAAATTTTCGAAGCTTCCGTCTCCAGCCTGCGCCGTTCCGACAGCAGCGAGGTGGAGGTGGACATCTACCTGATCGATAAAAAAATCAACGCCTACGAACGCGACGTGCGCCGCAAGGTGCTCACCCATCTTTCGTTCAGCGGATCGGCGGATTTGGCCTCCGGGCTCATCCTGGTGAGCGTGGTGATCGACATCGAGCGGATCGGGGATTACGCGAAAAACATCCATGATCTCGCCCGTGCCCATTCGGCGCGGCTGGCGGCCAAATCACTGGAGCCTGAAGTTGCCGCCATCGAGGAGCGCGTGGCCGGCCTTTTTCGGGACACGGTGGCGGCCTTCCGCACCAGCGACGTGGAAAAATCGCGCGCCATCATGGTCGATTACAAGGAAGGGCTTTCCGCCCGGTGCGACGACCTCGTCAACCGGATCGTGTCCGGCCGGGTCACCGATCTGTCCGGCGGGGAAGCCGCCGCCATCGCCCTTTACGTGCGTTACCTCAAACGCATCGGTGCCCATTCCCGCAACATCATCACCAGCGTGGTTAATCCGTTTCACCGCATCGGCTACCGCGAAAAAACCGACCGTTCTTCCAGGACCGCGTCATGATGAACCCCGTCCACCTTTCCCGCGCGGCAACCGCCGCCTTTTTGCTGCTGGGGGCGGTTTGGGCCGGCGCCCTGCCCGAGGCGGTTGACCGGCAGGTTTCCCGCGAACCGGTCGCCGGCGGGGTCGAGTTGATCCGCATCCGCCAGTTCGACGCGGAGGGGTGGCTCAACATTTTCGCCCTCGAAGCCGATCTGGCCAATCCGGCGGTTGGCCTGGACAGCCTGCTCGGCAACGAAACCTTGACCCGTCCGGAACGGCTCACCGACTTGGCCGAACGCCGGGGCGCGGTCGGCGCGGTCAACGCCGATTTCTTTTTCATCCGCACCACCAACGCCCCGTTGGGCGTTCATTTCCAAACCGGGGAGGTCGTGAAATCTCCGACCCCGGGCAGGGAGATGTCGTTTGTGATGGCGCCGGGCGAAGCCGCCATCGGCCAAGCTGTCTTTCGCGGCACCGTTACCACCGCCAACCGGGAAACCCGCGCCCTCAACCGCTGGAACGAACCGATGGTGGCCGCCGACCAAATCGGTTTCTACAACCGGCGGTGGGGAGCCCGCGCCCAGGGAACTGCCAGCGCCGATTTTGCGGAGGTTTCCGGTATCGTCCACGCCGTGGCGGAAGCCGGCGGACGGGTCACCGCGCTGCTGGAGGACGCTCCCGGCCCGGAGATTCCCAAGGATGGATTCGTTCTTCTCGGCCGGGGGAGCGGAGCCGAGTGGTTGCGGGCGCGCGCCCGTCCCGGCGCGCGCCTGGCGGTCGATGCGAAGCTGGATTTTCCCTTGGAGGAAGCGGTGGCGGCGGTGGGCGGAAACCCGCGCCTGTTGCGGAACGGGGAAATCGTGGCCCCCGACAATCCCGTGCACCCCCGCACCGCCGCCGGCTACAACCCTGAAACCGGGCGCGCCTGGCTGGTGGTGGTGGATGGCCGCAGCCGGTCCAGCCGCGGCGTCGATTTCAGGGATTTGGCGGAAATTTTTCTAGAACTCGGCGCGACCGAAGCCCTCAATCTGGATGGCGGAGGCTCCAGCACGCTGGTGGCCCGGGACAGCTTGCAAGCGCGCCCCCTTCTCCGCAATGTCCCTTCCGACGGTCGAATCCGGCTGGTGCCCAACGGCGTCGGCATTTTTTCCCGCATGCCTGAACAAACCACCATTCACCACCTGCACCTCCATCCACCCGCCCCGGTCGATGAATACCTGTTGTCCGGCCGGGAAATCCGCGCCGTCCCCGGTCTCCCGGTGGAGGTGGCGGTTTCGGCCACCGACGCGGACGGTAACCCCGCTTCCCTGGATCCCGCCGACATCCGGTGGCGGGTCGAACCGCCGTCCCTCGGCAAGGTCGGGGATGACGGTCGTTTCCAACCCCTCGCATCCGGTCGCGGCACCCTCACCGCCGGTCTGCGCGGCCGGGAGGGTATCCGCGTTTCGATCCCGTTGCGGATCATCGGCGACCCGGTGGCGCTCGACATTCGTCCCCACGAGCTGGCGCTGAATCCCGGCGAATCGGTCGAACTCTCGCTCCTTGCCGCCGACCAACTCGGTTACCAAGCTCCAGTGGAGGTGGACGGCGTCGATTGGGAAATCCGCGGTGGAATCGGGACCCTGCGGGGCAAACGGTTTACCGCTGGAAGCGAACCCGGCGCGGGGGCGCTGGCCGCCCGACTTGGCCGGGCGGAGGGGATTCTGGCCGTCGGGGTCGGCGGACGTCCGGAAACGCTGGCGGTTTTCACCGACGCGGGGGATTGGCGGGTCAACACCGTGCCGCCCGACCAGACGGAAGCCACCCTGGCGTTTCCGACCCATCCTCCCTTCAACCGGGCTGACCGGGCGGTGGCCGGGCTGCGTTATGATTTCAGCCAAACCGGTCGCACCCGCGCCGCCTACCTGCGACCCGCCGCCGGCGATCTTGCCTTGCCCGGCAAGCCGCTTCGTCTCGGTCTCCAGGTGTATGGCGACGGAAACGGGGGGTGGTTGCGTGGCCAGGTGGTCGATCTTTTCGGCGTGGTCCAAGTGATTGATTTCGCCCGCGAAATCGACTGGACCGGTTGGCGCCATGTGGAAGCCTCCATGCCGGCGGGGCTCGATTTTCCGGCCTCCCTGCGCAGTATCTACGTGGTGGAGACCCGCACCGACCGGCAATACCGGGGCGCGCTGGCCTTCGACGAACTCACCGTCGTCCAAGCACCGGTTCCCGACGCGGAGCTGCTGGCCGCCAAACCGCCAGCCCGCGATCCGGCCAACCGTCCGGTTCCGCTCCCGGACGGAGACGGATTTCGTTTCATCGTGTTCGGTGATTCCAAAGTCGAGGCTGACAAACCGGTCTCGCCCGAGGTCCGCGTTTTGCAGGCGTTGATTGAGGAAATCAACCGCGAGGAGGTCGATTTCGTTCTCTACACCGGCGATTTGATGGAGAACGACACCGAGGCGAATTACCAGTTCGCCAAACGCTTTCTCGATCAAATCATCCACCCCTGGCATACCACCATCGCCAACCATGAGATCGCCGGCAGCAACAGTGATGAACGGTTTCGCCGGTATTTCGGCGAAACCCGCGGAACGTTCACCCACGGGAACGCCCTCTTTATAACCCTGAACACCGCCCGCCCCGGCCCGCGCGCGTCCGATCCGGATCAATGGCCGTGGTTCCGCCGCCAGTTGGAGGGCGCGGATGCGGAAAACCTTTTCCTGCTCACCCACACCCCGGTGATCGATCCGCGTCCTGGGGTGAACACAGGCTGGACCGATCCCGCCGAGGCCGGGCTTTTCCAGCACCTGCTGGCCGGTCAGGCGGACCTTGGGCGCAACGTATTTGTTTTTCACGGACACGTGCACGGCTTTCACCGGCGCGCCCATGACGGGGTCAATTACCTGATCTCCGCCGGCGGCGGCAGTCCGCTCTATCTGCCGCCCCACCAGGGAGGGTTTTTTCATTACGTGATCGTGACCGTGAAGGGAGGCGATGTGACTTACCAAGTGATCCCCTTGCTGGAAAGCATTGAGGTTGAGCCGCACCTGACCGGCCGGGTGGGAGAACCGGTTTCCTTGGCCGCCACAGGAGTCGCGCCGGACGGGCTGGTCCGTTTTCCCCTGGCCTACCCGGCGGCGGTTCGCTGGCGGGTGGTGGACGGGGAGGGCGGTGTGATCGACGGGGAGGCGAAAACCTTCACCGCGGACCGTTCCGGCGAATATCGTCTGTTGGTCGAATCCGGGGGGCACCGCGCCGAAGCCCGGATAACCGTGCCTTGAAATCCGTAACCCCCACCGGCCCGAAGCGCCGGCCGGCCGTCACTGGTTCTCGAAGTGGCGGATGAGATCGTAGGCGTTGCGGTGAATCGGCGCCATGGCATCGGTCAGCGGTTCCCACTTCTCATAGCGCGGGTTCAGAATGCCTTTGTTGCTGTCGTCGGCCTCGTCGGCGTACTTGAAGTATTGCCAGCCGACGATGATGGGCGACTCCAGCAGGCGGAGGGGGAAGTTCTGGTACCAAAGACCTCGCGCGGTTTGATCCCGGACCACCCAACCGGCCCCCAGTTCGTTGCGGAGGCCGAATTCTTCGGCGGCATCTTCGCCTTTGACGTAAAATTCGGTGATGATAACCGGCGCTTCGGAGTATTGGGCCCACCCCTCCAAGTGGTGGGTGCGCGGTTCCCAGACGTTGTAGTAATTGATCGAAACAACGTCGAGGTGGCGTCCGGCCACTTCAATGACCTGGGGGATGTTCGGCCCCGCTCCGTGAAGGCGTGAGCCGAGGTTCATGTGGTTGGGGGCGTAACGGCGGATGGCGGTGGTGGTGAGGGCGTAGTATCGGTCCATCACATGGGCGAGCCAGTCGAGGTTTTCTTCGGCGGTGATGTTTTCGCGCGAGTCGTTGCCCCGGCGTTGGCGCAACCAGCGGCGGGCTTCGCGGACGTTGGCGCCGAGGGATTCATCGTCCGGCGACATGGCGAGCGTGTTGGCGAGCAACTGGCGGCTCATCGGCAGTTCGTTGTCGGTGAAGTGGCCCATCACCAGGGGATCGTCGGCCAGCGGCCGCAGGTGCTCGCGGGCGTAGTCCATGACGTGCTGTTCGAAATCGGGATGGAAGACCGGGATGGCGCCGTCCGGATAAAGAGCGTGCCCGTAGGAAGGGCGGGTGATGCCGAGGCCGCGTCCAAAGGTGGCCATGAATTGGAAAGAGGTGGTGTAGGGGAGGGGATTCTCCACTTTATTGAACACGTCGAGGCGGGACCAGCGCCCGATTTCATTGAAACCGAGCGAACGCATGAGATCGGTGGTTTGGGCGGCCCAGTCCTGTTCGTTGCGGAACTTTTGTTCGAAATACGGGCGGGAGGAAGCGTGGCGGGTCGGGCGGATCGAGGTGAGCCCCATGTTGATGTAGAGATAACCTTCGGGGTCGATGGTCCACCAGCGGTCGTTGATTTTCTCAACCCGGAAAAAGCCGGTGGCCTCGCGCCGTCTCCACTCGGTGTTGCCGCCGTGGCGGGAGAGCTTGGGCCCGGTTTCGCGCGGCGTGAAACCCTCCACCTTCGAAAGGGGACGGATGGCGGAGGAACGCCAGTTTTCCCCGGGTTTGCGCACCCATTCCAATTCCTCCGGCGGCGGGGAAGCGGCGGGGAGCAACGCGGCGGGGGAGAGGAGAAGGGCGGCTGCAAGGAAACGATGGAAAAAAGGTGGGATTTTCATGGCTGAAACAGTTGTTTGCTTAGGCAACCCGTGTCGAGGGGAAACCGTTTCCATGCATGGTGCGGAAGTCCGGAGCGTCAACCTTGCCGCAACCGTTCGGTGATCCGGCATGAGTGAAAATATTCTTGTTGATCACCGGAGGGACTAACAAAATTTTAATTTATTTATTTTTTCCGACCCATGAGAAGATTCCTCCCTTTAGCCTTCCTCCTTTTACTGGCCCAATGCGTTTTTTGGGCATCTGCCGTTGGCGCCGGCCGGGAAACGGTCGCGCGGGATTTGGAGCGATTGGAAGCATTGTATGGGGGAAGCAGTGGTTATGGCGGGCGGGCCGTTACCCGGATATTGGAAATCCACCGTGACAGCTTGGATGACGACCGGCCGGCCATCCGTTCCGAGAAGCTGATCGTGTATGAATTTGGCCATAACGCCCGGGGTGGCCAATTTAAAATCATGATTGGTTACCATCCTCCGTCCCAAGGAGAACCGCAAACTT
>PXDN01000182.1 GCA_003566375.1 Opitutia bacterium | reverse complement strand
GGCGGGCGAATGCCGGGAGCTTCCGTGTTGCGCGGGGAGCGGTCCCGAAAGGAGGAATGGTCCGGAGCCGGGGTGGAGGGGCGGTTCACGCGGGCGGCCCGCTCCCGTTGTTCGGCTTGAGCCCGTTCGTAAGCCATGCGGCGATCGGTTTCCCGGCGGACTTCAGACCGTTCCGTGTGGCGCCGTTCGGCCATCCTGCGTTGCAGGTCCACGGTCTGCTGGCGGGAGATGCGGTTGCGCTCCTCAATGGCGGCGCGGGCGCGTTCGGCGGGGCGGTTATGGTCGGTCCGGGTAGAGGGCGCGTTGACGTGCCGTCTCGGTTGCGGGGATACCCGTTCGCCGGGGAGGGCGTGCCGCCTCGGTTGGGTGGACACCCGTTCGCCGGGCAGAACGTGCCGTCGTTCGCCGCGGGAATCTTCCGAGCGGTGGCGCTCTCCGTAGTGGCTCTGCCATTCGCGCCGGGTAACGGTGGTGGTGCGCCGGGCCTCGTCGGATGAGCCGGTGCGCCGGTAGCGCTCGTTGAGTCTCTCACTGCGGTAGGCGACGCCCCGGCGGTGCTCGGGGTTGTGCTGCCAGCGGGGAGCGCGGTCGTGGGGGGAATATCGGTAGCCGCCGCGTATCACGGTGCGGGGTTGGTGTGTTTGGACGATGATAATTTGCCGACGGGGCCAATGCACGGTTGAGAAAAAGTAAGAACGGGAAATCGGGCAGGGGGATCCCCACACGAAAAACCCGCCGCCATAGTAAGTGGTTCCGACGGGGGAGGACCAGTAAACCGGAGGGTGGGAAGCCCAGCGCCAATTACCATAGACGACCCGCGTGCTGTAATAGGGAACGTGAATAATTTGCGGATCGGCGGGCGCGATGACGTAAGCCCCGCGCTCCCGAATCAGGCGGGCGTGCTCCATGTTTTGCAAGCTGCCGGCTTCGTGGGCTTGGCGGCGGAGAGATTGAATGGTGTCGAGAACCTGCTCTTCCTGAAGCAGGAACGCGTCCCCCAAACGCCGGGTCCATTCCAAATCCCCGTCCATTTGTTCCAACAATCGCGGCGTGGCCACCAACGCCTTGACGCTGGCGTCCCAAGCGCGGTTCTCAACCGCGTTCACCGCATCCTGGCCGAGCAGTTTCGGATGATCCCGCGACCACCGGGCGGCCTCCACGATTTCGAGCGGGTAGGTGGCGGCGATCAACACATGGCTAAGCAAGGCGTCGGGGAACAGCGCCACTGGAGCCAGCATTTGTTCCAGCTCGGCTTGGGTGAAAATGTCCTCCTCCGGCTGCACCGCCATCGTGGATGTGGTCAACAGGAATAAGCAGAGGAGGAATCGAAGGATCGCATTCACGGGGAGATCGGGTGGTGGTGAAAAGGGCTTGCCCGCCGGCGGCCTTGGTCAAAGGCGGGGGACTTGTGCATCAGTCGGAAGAACCGGACTGCTCGAAGCTTTGTCATGCTGGTAACTTGTTTCGTTTTACGGGAAACGCAAGCCAAGCAGACTCCGGTTAACATCGCGGTCGTTGTTCAACCCACTCTGAAAGGCGACAATAATTTTAGCACCTGCTAAAATTATTGTCGCTTCGGTCAGAGATAACAACTGGTCAGCTCGTTGATGAGGTAATCGCGGGTTTCTTCGACCGAATCACAGACCCGGAAAAGATCGAGGTCCTCCTCGGAAATCACGCCCCACTCGACCAAGGCGCGGAAGTTGATCACCTCATTCCAAAATTCTTTTCCGTAGAGAATGATGGGAACGTACTTTCGCGTTTTCCGGGTCTGCACCAGGGTCAACAGTTCGAAAAGTTCGTCCATGGTGCCAAAGCCGCCCGGAAAGACGACCAGGGCCTTGGCCAAGTAAAGGAACCAGTATTTGCGGACGAAAAAGTAGTGAAACTCGAAACCGAGTTCCTCGGTCGCGTATTGGTTGAGGTGTTGCTCGAACGGCAGGCTGATGCCGAGGGCCACCGATTTGCCGCCGGCTTCGCGCGCGCCCCGGTTGGCCGCTTCCATGATGCCGGGGCCGCCGCCCGAACAGATATAAAACCGTTTGTTGGCATCGGAAATTTTCTCCAGCGACCATTTGGTCAAATCGCGGGAAAGGCTGACCGCATCCTCATGGTAGCGCGAGGCGCGGTTGAGGCGCCGGGCCCGTTCCAGTTTGCCTTTCTGCTCCCGGGAGATGCTTTTGTCCTGGCCGACTTGTTTTTCGATTCGCTTCAGCTCGGCGGCGGCATCTTTGGGGTGGGGAATGCGGGCGGAGCCAAACATAACAATGGTGTTGTGCACATGATGCTTGCGGAAGCGCCCGGCCGGCTCGGTCAACTCGCATTGGATCCGGATCAACCGCCCCGCCGGGCTGTTGATAAAATCGAGATTTTTGTAGGCCTTGGTCGGCTTTGGGTATTCAGGGGCCGCCCCGCTGGAGGAGGCGGGAAACGGATCGGTGAGATCCACGGCGTTTTCGGTTTCAGCCGGCGGAGGCATGGAAGGTGCGGCTGGGCGTGGACGGCGTCGGGTCGGTCGGGTGGATTTTTGATTTTTAGCCATGTAAGAATGAGTTAAGGGATTTGTAATTGAGTAGTGGATTTGTAGTTGGAACGCGGCCACAAGCAAGCCGAATCCGGTTTTCCGGCAACTCAGCCATCGTTCGGGGGAAACGGGCCGGTGTTGCGCAACAGGGCGGCGGCGGCCTGGGCGTGGGTTTCGGTGTGGGTGAGGGAGACCCAAACGTGCGTTCCGCCGAGCGCGGTCAGCAAAGCCGTGCCTTTGTCATCCAACCTGACCAGCGGTTCCTGCCGTTCGCCTTTGTATATGGAAATGGATTTCCAGCCCAGCTCCGCCCCGATGCCGGTGGTGAATGCCTTGGAAACCGCTTCCTTGGCCGCGAAGCGGGCGGCGAGGTGTTTGTGCGGGTGTTTCATGGAAAGGCAGTAATCCAATTCCTCCCGCGTGTAAACCCGCTTGAGAAAACGCTCGCCCTGCCGTTCCCAAACCCGGCGCACCCGGTCCACGTCCACCAGATCGATGCCGAGCCCGAGCAGGTAGCCGCCGGGCAGGGAAAAGGGAGCGGTGGTCATGTTTCGAGAAGGAGTTGTTTCATTTCCCGCACGGCCGCGCCGATTCCGGTGAACAAGGCCCGGCTGATAATGCTGTGGCCGATGTTCAATTCATGCAAGTGGGGGATGCGGCGGATGTCGCGGATGTTGGCGTAGTTGATCCCGTGGCCCGCGTTGACGGTGAGGCCGGCGCGTCGGGCGGTCTCCGCTCCCCGGAGAAGGCGTTCCCATTCCGACTCCCGGCCCGGGCCGTGCCAGGCGTTGGCGAAGGCGCCGGTGTGCAACTCAATCAGCGGAACCCGCAAACGCGCGGCGGCTTCGATCTGCCGGTCGTCGGGGTCGATGAAAAGGCTGACGGCCACCCCGGCTTCGGCGAGCGTGTCGGTGAGTTCAGCCAGCCGCTCCATTTGGTCGGCTGCGTCGAGACCGCCTTCGGTGGTGATTTCCTCCCGTTTTTCCGGCACCAGGCAAACGGTTTCGGGACGCAGCGCCAAGGCAAACTCGACCATGGCCGGGGTGGCGGCCATTTCCAGATTGAGGCGGGTTTGAATTTGCTCGCGCAGGCGCAACACGTCGCGTTCCTGAATGTGGCGGCGGTCTTCGCGCAAGTGCACGGTGATCCCGTCCGCGCCCGCCTGTTCGGCCATGACGGCGGCGAGCACGGGGTCGGGCTCGACCATTTGGCCGCAAGACCGTTCGTGATGGCGGTAGCGCGCCTGGCGCAGGGTCGCGCAATGGTCGATGTTCACTCCAAGTAGAATCGCGGATGACATGGTGTAAAAGGATTGGGCGGGTGGGAAACGCGCGCTGGATCAGCGCCGGTTCCGGGAGTGAAGCAATTCGGCCTTGGCCAATTCCCGTTTGACTTCCTCCTCGGTTACAAAGCGGTGATCTTCTTCCGCCCAGTTCCAAGTGCGCCCGAGTATCCAGTGTTCAACCCTCCCGGCGGGCAGGGGAGCGCTTAGGCTGTCGCGCGCGGTGGAAATCACCTGGGCGGCCATGAGTTCCGGGTCGCGGGAAAGGCGGGAAAGGACAACCAGGCGGCCCCCGTGCCGGTAAACCCGCTCCATGCGGACCGTCCACGCGGGATCGGGCACGGTGACTTCAACCTCGATGGTGCGCCCGGCGGGTTGGCTGTGGCAGGCGGCGGAAAAGAGCAGGGTCAAAATGGACATGATGATGAAAGGATTGAAACAACGCATGGCGGATGAAATGGAAAACCGCAGATTGGCGGGAAACGGTTCATTTCGCAAGCCCCGCCGCAAGCCGATTGCGCCGGTCGGTAATGAGTTCGATTGCCTCTTCAGCACCGGGGATAGAGAACTGGTAAGTGTGGACGGGTTTAGCTGAAGGGGGTTGGCTTGACCCGGTCGATTTGAGCGGCAGGGGACCCGGCATGAAACCCAGCTTTCGTTTTTTTGCCGGGGCCGCCTTGTTCTCACTCGCTCTCCCAGCGGGCGCGTCGGATTTGGATATTTCGAAACTTCCGGTGATCGGCGCGGATTCCGCCGTGGAGGTTGCGGGGGAGTCGTGGCACCGTTTCAATTGGATGTCGTTCGATCAGGACAAAGTCGTGAGCCTCGGGGATTTTCAATACAGCGCGTATTGGGATGCGGAGCGGGCGTTGATTGTGGTCCGGCGGGATCTGCGGACCGATAACGTGCAGTCACTGGAGTTTCCGATTCGGCTGGCCGAAGGGTTGCCGGAGAGGCAGACCCGGAATGCCCATCGCAACATTGTGGTGGGGATCAGTCCCGGCGATGGCCGCCTTCATCTTTCGTGGGATCATCACGCGACGGATTTGAACTACACGCGCAGCCGGGAAGGGTTTATCACGGAACCTCCCGCGGAAATCAGTCTCGACGATTTCGAGCCACGGCAGGAACTTACGGCGGGGGCGCCGCAGCGGGTGACATATCCCCGTTTTTTCAATAATCACGAGGAAAAACTTTTCTTCTTTTACCGCAGTGGCGGCAGTGGATCGGGCGACATCGCGCTGTTCGAATACGACCATGCCGAAGGAGTCTGGAGCATTATCAGCGAGCGGTTGTTCGGGCGGGAAGGTGTGTATGCGGAATGGGAGAACAGCGAGTCCCGCAACGCCTACATGCACGATCTGCTGTTCGATCGCAATGGGCGTTTACACATTACCTGGGTGTATCGGGAAACGTTTGCCACGTGGGCGAGCAATCATGACTTGCACTACGCCTACAGCGATGATGAAGGGCGCACATGGATGAATAACGAGGGGCAATTGATCGCCGATACGGGAAGAGGGGAGCAGATCGTGTTGGACAGCCCGGGAATCCGCGTCCGGGAAATCCCCGTTTTCTCTTGGTTGATGAATCAGTGCGGAATGACTCTCGACTCGCAAAATCGACCTCATGTGGCGACGTTTCACATGGAGAAGCCGTTTCGTCCCGAGGAGGTGACGCACGATCCCCCGGCCGAGGAGCTCCACCGATTGAATTACTATCATTATTGGCGGGACGACGACGGCGAATGGCACCGCGGTGATCCGCTTCCGGTCCCGTTGCCCCGGCGTCGCCCCATGATTGTCGCCGGGCCGGATGACATGATCTTAATTTATTTCACGACGCCCCAAGGGATTCTTTGCCATGTCGCGACGGCGGAGGATCGTTGGCGGACTTGGACAACGCTTCGCCTGACCGGGCCGGAGTATCGTTTTAACGACGCGTCCAAGCCGGACCGCCGCCGGTTGCAAAACGAAAATGTGTTGTCGTTGACCGTCGATCCCAGGGGAGAAAAAGAAGGGCGCGGCTTTGCCTTTATCGACTTTGACATGGCGCGGATTTCGGCGCGTGCCCGGGCCGGGAAATGAGTTATTCGATTTAAATACAAACCAGCCTCTTATTCTCCGGTTGTGTTTTGCTGCTTCTGGGGGCATGGTCATGTTCTTTTCCATGTCCACCGTTCTTGATTATCAACCACACGTGATTTCTCCCTCCGATGGGCGGGAGGAACCGCTCACGCCCGTGCAGGAGGAAATCCTCGCCCTGAAAAAGGAGCGCAACGCGGTTATCCTCGCGCACAATTACCAGCCGGAGTCGATTCAGCGGATCGCCGACCATGTGGGGGATTCCCTCGGGCTCGCCTACAAAGCGGCGGAAACCGAGGCCGACGTGATTCTGTTTTGCGGGGTGCATTTCATGGCGGAAACGGCCAAGATTGTGAATCCGCAAAAAACGGTCATCCTGCCGGACCTCGAGGCGGGGTGCTCCCTCTCCGACTCCTGTCCGCCGGAGAAACTGGCCGCCTACAAAGAGGCCAACCCCGGGCTTTACGTGGTGGCCTACATCAACTGCTCCGCCGGGGTCAAGGCGTTGTCCGACGTGATTTGCACCAGCGGCAACGCGGTGGACATCGTAAACAAAATTCCCGCCGACCGGGAAATCCTTTTCGTGCCCGATCAAAACCTCGGCCAGTGGGTGGCCAAAAAAACCGGGCGCAAAATGCGCCTTTGGCCCGGCAGTTGTTACGTGCACGTGCTTTTCACGGTCCGTTCGCTGGAACGGCTGCGGCAGGAGTTTCCCGGCGCCCCCATCGTCGCCCACCCGGAATGCACGGAGATGGTGCGCGACATCGCCGACGAAGTCTGCAGCACCGAGAAAATGGTCGGGTTTTGCCGCAACCAGGCCGCCGACACCATCATTGTGGTGACGGAGTCCGGCATGCTGCACCGCCTGCGCAGGGAGGTTCCGGGAAAAACGTTCGTGGCCGGGCCAACCGACACCTGCGCCTGCAACGATTGCCGGTTCATGAAAAT
>PXDN01000374.1 GCA_003566375.1 Opitutia bacterium | reverse complement strand
GGCGGCGGTGGTCGGTTCGCGGGCGGGGGTGTTGCCGGCCACGAATTGGTCGTGCAGGATTTGCAGGCCGAGCAGGTGGTTGAGCAACGCGTCTTTTCGCGTCAGCGACACCGCGTCTTGGTCGGTCCGGTAATCCTCCAGGAAGGTGCGGATTCTTTCCGGGTCGAACAACCCGGCTTCCTCCACCCGACCCGGGGAGAGCCACCGGTCGATCAGTTCGCCCAGTGCTTTCACTTTCTCCGGCTCGGTGTGGCCGGGCGGGGCCATGAAGGCGAACTTTTCACGTTTGTAGAGGGTTTCGGGCAGGACGCCTTTCATCGCCTCGCGCAGCACCCACTTCTCGATGTTGCCGCGGATGCGCAGGCCCGGCGGGACCAAGCGGGCGGCTTCGGCCACGTGGTGGTCGAGAAAGGCAGGGCGCGATTCCATGGAGTTGGCCATGTCCACCCTGTCGCCCCCCCAGTTGAGGATTTGCCCCTCCAGCATGGTTTTCATCCAGGTGTATTGGGCTTTGTCGAGCGGGTGGCGGCCTTCGAGTTGCGACGGGTCGATCTGCCTGGCGATTTCGGCCACCGGATCGTAATCGGCCAACTCGTCCCGGATGTCGGCCCGCAGGAGCGGGCGGGCGAGCTTGAGGGTCGCCATCCACGGTTGAATCCAGGACGGGGTGAACCCGCAGAGATCCTCGAAATCCGGGTGGGAGGCTTGCTGTTCGGCGAGGATGGCGCCTTTAAACAATTGGTTGCTCTTGTCCATGGCCCGGCGCATTTCCTCGACGACTTCCGCCGGCTCGTCTTTGAGCCCGTGAAGAAACATGTCGAGTTTGAACGAGGGGTAGCCGCCAAAAAGTTCGTCGGAGCCCTCGCCGGTGACCACGGTTTTGTAGCCGCTGGCATAGACGTGGCGGCTCATGCACCACTTGGCCACCCCGAGGGTGTTGTAGAAGGTGCGCTCGGCGTGCCACATGGTGCGCTCGTAATTTTCGCCGTAAAGGTCGGCCGCCTTGACCCGGATCATGTCCTGCTCGGCCTTCATGCTCTCGGCCATTTCGCGGGCGATAACCGATTCGTCGTAATCGGCGTGGTCGAAGGCGATGGTGAACGCTTTGACCGGCGACTGCTGGGCGCCGGTGGCCAGGCCGAGGATGG
The DNA here is from genome assembly GCA_003566375.1 of Opitutia bacterium. Lineage (GTDB taxonomy): Bacteria > Verrucomicrobiota > Verrucomicrobiia > Opitutales > T3Sed10-336 > T3Sed10-336. The sequence continues at coordinate 5,718 of PXDN01000374.1, read as the reverse complement.
AGCAACTGTCGATGCCGCCGGAGAGGTAACAGCCGACCGGCACGTCCGCCTCCAGGCGGAAGGCGACCGAATCGACCAGCCGCTCGCGGATGCGGTTGACGTGCTCGGAGGCGGGGACCGAGGCGTCACGGTCCTTGGCGCGGGGAAAGTCCATGTCCCACCAGCGCCGCTCCTCGATGTCGAAGGAATCGCCGCGCCGTTTCACCACCAGCAGGTGGCCCGGCCTGACCGCGCGGATGCCTTCGAAGGCGCTGGTGCCGGGCACCATGGTGTGCATCAACTGGTTCAGGAGCGCCTTGCGGTCGAGGCGGGAGGGGATGTCCGGATGGGCGGTCAGGGATTTGACCTCGGAGGCCCAATAGACCGCGCCGTCGCGCACATGGTAAAAAAGCGGTTTGATCCCGAACCGGTCGCGAACCAGATAGAGGGTGTCCTCTTTTTGGTCAAACAAGGCAAAGGCGAACTCGCCCCGCAGGTGCGGCATCATGTCCATCCCTTGCCGCTCGAAGAGGGCGAGGGCGATTTCGCTGTCGGACTTGGTGGCGAAGCGGGCGCCGTCGGCCATCAGGCGGGAGCGGATGCGCTTGTAATCGTAAAACTCGCCGTTGGCGGTCAGGACGAGGCTCTTGCCCGCGCCATAGAGCGGCTGGTGGCCGCCGGCGAGGTCGATGATCGAGAGGCGGGCATGGCCGAGGGCCAGGCCGTTTTCGCGATCGAGATGCGTTCCCTGTCCGTCGGGCCCGCGGTGGTGCAGGCGCGTGATCATGTCGCCGAGCGCCGCCGGATCGTTATCGGCGAGGCCGCGCGTTTTCCAAAAACCGGTAATTCCACACATGGTTCAGTTTCCTTTGATGGGAATGTTTTTCGGCAGCCGGTCGAGTCGGTCGAGCAGGCTGACGAGGAGGGCTTGGCGCACGAAAACCGCGCCGTGGGCCTGGGAGAAATAGAGATTGTGGCAGGTTTTGTCGAAGCTGGTATCCAATTCGTCGAGACGGGCCAAAGGGTGCATGATGACGGCGTCCTTTTTCAGCGGCGTGTTTTGGTCGAGCTTGTAGCGGCTGTCGAGCGTCTTGTAGCTGTCGCCCAGCAGGGCGATGGAGTTCATGTAGATGACATCGAGGTCGGAGACGATGGTTTGCAGATCGTTGGTCACCTCGAACTCGATCCCGGCTTTGCGGATTTCCTCTTCCAACTCCGGGCCGAGCGGGTCGGCCATTTCGGAAACCACCGTCACCTTGCGGAAGTTTTCGCCAAAGAAGAGTGACATCAGCAAAAAGCTTTTCACCGCGCGCATGCTGCCGGGGGTGCCGAGGATGCCGAGGTGGAGTTTCGGTTTGTCGGAGGCGCCGGGAGAGGCGAGGAGGGGATTCCATTTGAGGAGGGCATACCAATCGGCGAGGGCCTGGGTCGGGTGTTCGCCGGAGCCGTTGCCGGCGTTGATCAGCGGCACGCGCAGGTTTTTGCGGATTTCATCGGTCGAGCTGGTTTCAGTGTGGCGCATGATGACCAAGTCGCCGTAGGCGTTGAACATCTCCCCGATGTCGGCCAGCGATTCCCCTTTTTTGACTCCGGTGATCTGCTCGTCGGGGATGGAAATCACCTTGCCGTCGAGGCGCAGGATGGCGCTTTCAAAGGAAGTGCGGGTGCGGGTGCTCGCTTCGAAAAAGGCGGTGATGATGATTTTGCCATCGAGCGGATGGGAGGAAGCCACTTCGGTGGCCTCCAAAATGGCGGCGAATTTGCAGAGTTCGATCACCTCCTCTTTGGTGTAGTCGCGGACTTCCACGATGGAGCGTCCGGCGAGGCCGCGCAGGATTTCCCGGTTCAGTTTGCTGTTGGTGAACAGGTTTTCGGGATCCGGGCGGAGGGTGTGGGAGTCCTCCGGCGGCTTCAGGGCTTCGGTGTGGCTGTTCGGCTCCATGGCCGTTCGCCGCGTTTCTTTGGCGGGTTTTTGCGTGGTCATTACCAGATGTTGCGGTTGAAATAGTCTTTGACGATCAGCAGGCACAGGACCACCGCTCCGATACCCGTCAAGGCGAGGGAAGCGATAATCAGCCAGTGAACGAAGATCAAGGGAAAGAGAATCATGACGAGGCTCCTTTTTGAGTGGAGGGTTCCATGGCGTCGGGCGGGGTTTCATCGAGTGTTTTCCAATCAAAATCCCGCGGCCAGAGCAGAGTGGTGGTGATGACGATCACCATCGAAACGGCGGCCCCGACCAGGGAGGCGGTGTACCAGCCGATCTGAAAATAACAAATCAATCCGATGAGCGAGCCGAGCAGCATGGCGGCGAACGCGCCGGTGGGGTTGGTGCGTTTCCAGAAAAGCCCGGCCGCCACCGGCCAGATGGTGCTGCCGACCAACGGCCCGGCGAAGAAAAGAATTTCGGCCAAGGTTCCGATGTTCAGCCTGCAGATCAACCAGGTGACCAAGCCGAGCAGACCGATGATAAGCTGGTTGGTCCGCCTCAGGGTCGCCTCGTTTGCCCCCGGGTTGATCGCCTTGCGGTAAACATCCTCGGTCAGCAAATCGGAGGTGGCCGCCAGCAGGCTGTCGATGCTGGAGGCGAGGGAACAGAAAATCACGATGAACACCACGATGGCCCCGGCGAAGCCGAGCACCTGGGTGGCCGCCACCGGGCCGACCATGTCGGGCCGGATGACGTTGATGCCGAGGGAGGCGCTGGCGAGGGCGATGAAACCGACCGCCACCGGGATCGGCAGCCAAAAAAGCCCCCCCAGCCAGTAGGCTTTCCCGGCCACGTTGCGGCGCATGGCGAAGGCGCGGCTCCACCAGACGTTGTTGTGGAAAATTTCCCCCATGCCGAACAGCATGTTGTTGAAAAACGCCATGATGGCGGCAGGCACCAGCACCATCAGCAGGGCGGGTTGGTCCACCGCCACGGCCGCGTAGGTGGTTTCAAAGTCGATGCGGGTGTAAATGACGGCCCCGACCACCACCACCCCGACGAGGATGAGGATGCTTTGGATGAAGTCGGTGCCGATGACCGCGTAGAGACCGCCAAACAAAGTGTAGAGCACGCAGACCAGCAGGATCGCCGTCATCCCGGTTTCGTAGGGAATTCCGGCCACCGCCAGCAGCACGAGACCGCCGGCCATGCCCATGCTGATCATCCACGTCAGGCTGTAAAAAAGGGAAATGACCAGAAAGACCACCCAGGCCGGTTTGCCGTAGCGCAGGCGGATGAAGTCGCCGCTGGTGTAGCCGGACGGCATCAGGCGGCGGATGCGGCGGGCCATCGGGGCGAAGAAAAAGAGGCCGAACGAGGCGGTGGAGTAGGCGATCATGCCCCAGATGCCAAGCTGCAGCGCGAACTGCGGGGCCAGCATGGTGGTGTTCGACGTCACCCAGGTCGCCATGGCGGTGGCCGCCCCGAGGGCGAGGCCGACGTTGCGCCCGGCCACCATGAAGCCGTCGAGGGATTTGGCCTTCCGCCCCCAGTAGAGTCCCAGGAGAATCCAAATGATGCCGAAGAGGACCAGTAAAAAATAACCGAGATTCTGCGGCAGCACCGCTGATTGATAATCCATGTCGGGTCGTGGTTGCGGGGTGAACGATCAGGATGGACCGGAGAAGGCGCCGCGCTCCGTCGTTTCGGCTTTTTCCTCGCGGCGGGCTTTGGTACTGCCCGCCACCACCAGCACGAGGGTGGCGAGAAAAACCACGGCGCCCACGCCGAACAGGAACCAGGCGAGGGTGAGGGATTGGTATTGAATGGTCAGGTGAAACGAATCGGACCACGGCCCGGCGGAATCGGCGTCGGGTGTTTTGGCCCGGATTTGAAAATAATGGTCTCCCTCCGGCAACCCCGCCAAAAATGTGGCGCGGTCGGGGCCTTCGTAGCGGACCCGGGGATCGGCGAAATCCGGGCCGCCGCTTTGCCGCAATTCGAAGTGCAGCTCTTCATCGTCGTCCGCGCCGGCCGTCCATTCCAGGGAGAAATGGGAGGAGGCCACCGGAGCGTGCGGTTCCGGCGTGACAAACGTGGCGGTGGGCGCGCCTCCGAGAAACACCGCCGTGGTCAGCCAGACCAAGGTTGTCACAAAAGAAAAACTGCTCACGCGGGGGATTCCCGCTGGATTGGAAAATAAAAACATGAATCCGTTGGTCGGATACGTCCTTCCGGAAATGCCGTTTGGCGGAAGGGAATTCGTTTTGGTGTGAAAGCCGAGCACTATGGAAGTCATGATTGAAAAAGGCAAGCCCAATGGCTTTTTATTGACGGAGGGGGGAGGAACGTGCCTGTGTCACGCGGGTCTTCACCTTAACATGAAGAAGCTTTTTTCACTTGTATCCATTTTTCCGCTAATCTTTTTTCACGCCACTCTGCGGGGCGGCACCGAGGCGGAAGACAACGCCTGGACGGAGGCGGCCGCCGCCGTCTCGCGCCCCCTTGCCGGGGATTCCGATTTGGATGAATTGATCCGCGCGGTCGGGAGCCGCCGGGTGGTTTTGCTGGGGGAGGCTTCGCACGGCACCCACGAATTCTATCACTGGCGGGACAAAATCAGCCGCCGTCTGATCGCCGAAAAAGGATTTTCCTTTATCGCGGTGGAAGGGGACTGGGCCGCCCTGAGCGTTCTCAACCGTTACGTCAAGCACCGCCCCGGCGCACCCGCTGACGCGGAGACCGGCTTGGGGAAACTCGACCGCTGGCCCGAATGGATGTGGGCCAACCGGGAAACCGTCCGCCTTCTGGAATGGCTGCGGGAGCACAACCGTTCGCTCGATCCCGGGGACCGGGTCGGTTTTCACGGCATGGATGTTTATGATCCGTGGCGGTCGATGGACCGGGTGCTTGACTATTTGGATACGGTGAATCCGGAAGCGGCCGCGTCGGCGCGCGGGCATTACCGGGAATGGGCGCGCTACCGGGACGACGGGCACCGCTACGCCCGCGCGGTCGATGCCTACCTGCCGTCGGCGGAGGAGGGCGCGGCGCGGGTGGTGGCGCTGGTGCGGGAACTCCGCGCGGGGGAAGGCGGGGAGGCCGACCGGTTCGACGCCCTGCAAAACGCCAAGGTGGTGCAAAACGCCGAACGGCATTTCCGAAAAATGGCCGCGGGCGGGGCGGCCTCGTGGAACGCGCGCGTGGATCACATGAAACAAACCGTGACCCGTTTGCGCGAGTATCACGGCCCGGATGCCAAGGGAATTGTCTGGGCGCACAACACCCACATCGGGGACGCGCGGGCCACCTCCATGGCCGGCGCGGGTCAGCGCAACATGGGCCAGCTCGCCCGCGTGCGCTGGGGGGAAGACGATGTGTTCGCGGTCGGTTTCGGGACCGGCGCCGCCGAAGTAATGGCCGGGCGGTCCTGGGGCGCGCCGCCGGAGATCATGCGGGTGCCGGAACCGTTGCCCGGCAGTGTCGAGGATTTGCTCGGAAGGCTTGGCGGCGAAGCCCGCTGGCTGCGGTTCGACGCGGAATCCCGTGACGGAATATTGGCCGCGCCCAGGCCGCACCGGGCGATCGGCGTGGTGTATCAACCGGAACACGACCACCGGGCCAACCACGTGCCGACTTCCCTGGCCCGCCGCTACGACGCGTTTCTCTTTTTCCCAACCACGCGGGCGCTTGATCCGTTGGAGGAGGTCAAAAGAAGGATGAGGCGCTGAAACCTGAAACCTGAAACCTGAAAATATTTGTGGAGTCCCCGGCGCGCGGCTCGTCTGGCTGCTTCAAGCGGCGGTGGC
>PXDN01000355.1 GCA_003566375.1 Opitutia bacterium | reverse complement strand
TGTTCACCCGCACCAACGGCGGGGTGCGGGCCACCATCCATGCCGAGGCGTCCGCCGCCGTGACCGTTTACCTCGCGACCGCGACCGCCCAGTCCGGATTGAACGCGGAGGACCTGGAAGCCGCCGGTTGGTCGCGGACCGGGGAGGAGTTCGCCTACACCGATTCCGGCCAGACCCGGATGCGGGTGTTTTCCATGGTTATCGGGGAGGGGGACTCGGTCGGCATTCTCCAGGGAAACTGGTCTGGATCGGTCGTGTTGGCGATGCCCGGAGAGGAGTTTGTGGTGAAAGAGCTTGAACCTGATTTTTCCAAAGTGCCCGGGACGGTGATCGCCCACTCGCCTGCCGCCACGGGACGCTACATCGGATCACCCGGGATCGTGGTCCTTCCCGACGGCACGTATTTGGCCACGCACGACATATTCGGGCCGGGCAGGAACGGTTCCAATACTTACGTTTACCGTTCGACCGACCGGGGCGAATCTTGGGAACAACGGGCGGTCGTCCCGGATTTAACCTGGGCGAACATTTTTCCCCACCAAGGCGCCCTTTACCTGATGGGCACCAGCACCGGGCACCGGCACGGGTATTGCGTAATCCGGAAGTCCACCGATGGCGGGGTGACCTGGACCGTTGCCCAAGACGAAAACAGCGGGCGTCTGTTTCCGGACATTTCCTACCACACCGCGCCGATGCCGATGGTGATTCACAACGGTCGGATCTGGCGGGCGATGGAGGATGAGCAAGGAGGCACCCAGTGGGGCCGCATGTTTCGGGCCTTCATGATGTCCGCGCCGTTGGACGCCGATTTGCTCAAGGCCTCAAGCTGGACCTCGTCCAACCGGCTCGCGCGCGATCCGGATTATCTGGACGGTCGCTTCGGCGGGTGGTTGGAGGGAAACGCGGTGGTGGATCCGCGGGGACGCATGGTGAACATCCTTCGGGTCGACTACCGGGACGTGCCGGAAAAAGCGGCCATCATCCGGATTTCCGATGACGGCAAAACCGCGCAATTCAATCCCGCGCGGGATTTCATCACCTTTCCCGGCGGCTGCAAAAAGTTCGTCATCCGGCGCGATCCGAAAGGAGACCGCTACTGGACTTTGTCAAACCCGGTTCTCCTTCCCCACGCGGGCGAAAACGTGGAGCGGGTGCGCAACACGGTTGCCCTGATGTCCTCCGCCAACCTCCGGGATTGGGTGACCCACGCGGTGTTGCTCTATCATCCCGACGTCAATCACCACGGTTTCCAGTATCTGGATTGGTTGTTCGAGGGCGCCGACCTCATCGCGGTCTCCCGCACCGCTTACGAGGACGGACTGGGCGGCGCCATTCGCCAGCACGACGCCAATTTTCTGACATTCCACCGGTTTGAAAACTTCCGCGATTTGACCTTGGCGGACTCGGTGATCGAGTTGGACCCGGACGAATTGAGGGAAGTCGGGATGGAGACTCGAACGGAGTTGGGAGGTCACGCGGCTTGGGAAAACGGCGGGCGGGTGCCGGTGGCGGGTCCGGAATCGCGCGGGCCAATCGGAGGTTACCGGAGTTGGTTACCGACCCCGACCGGCGTGGCCGACCTGACCGGCAACGGGCCGCGCGATCTGATAATGCGCGCCCGCACCGTGTTTCCCTGGGAGGGTTTCGATGAAAACGGCACCCCGTATTTCGGGGCTCCTTACTCCATAACCAGCCCGAACGCCAACGGAACGCTGGTGCAAAACACCGGCGGCGGGGTTGTCGGACTGTTTCGTTCGGGGAGCGAGTTGATCACCTTGCGGCTCAATGCGGCCGGGACCGAATTTCAACGGGTGGCCGGGCACACGCTGGATTTGCCCGACGGGTTGGGCCGGGCGGCGGGATTCGTCGCCTCCACCGGCGCTTACGATGTTCTCTACACCGTCTCCGACGGGCGGGAGTATAACCCGACGGATTATTGGTCGCACGATCCCCGTTTCCAACCCTACGACGGAGCCGGCATCTGGCGCGGCAACCTCACCTACGATCACTTGCGCCACGTTCGCTTTACCTCGACCGATCTTGGCGAACCGTTATTCGACCGGCAGGTGTTCCCCGAAGGGGAGGAATTCCTGTTTGGAAACTACGGATTGACCATGGTCAACCTCGGGCCGGGCCGGGAGCATGATCTCATCGGCACCAACAAGCAGGGCCAGTTTCTTCATTTTCGCAACACCTCCACGCGCGGAGTGACTTTGGAGCGGCCGGTTTTTGTTCGCGATCCCCGCGGCATGGTTGCCCGCCATCCCGTGATCGGTTCCTCGCCGGCGGCGTTTCCCCATCCGCAAACCGGGCTTTCCGATTTGATTGTCGGCGACAGCGGACGGGTTTGGCACTACCGGTTCACGGGTGAATTCATGGAGGATGGGGGAGCGATCTATGAGGATCCGGTTTTGGTGACGGCGGCCGACGCCCATCTCGCGCTCGGCGCGCTGCCGGTGATTTCGCCCGGCGACCTGACCGGCAACGGACTGATCGATTTGATGGTCGGCAACGACGCGGGCGAATTGCTTTTTGTGGAGAACGCCGGGTCTCCCGGCGCTCCCGCCTTTGCTCCGCCGGTGCCGGTATTGGCCGGGGGGAACCCGATCCGGATTCAGGCCGGCTACCGGGGGTCGCTGCAGGGACCCGGGGAGGCCCGCTGGGGCTACACTTGTCCGACCTTGTTTGATTGGAATGGCAACGGGCACCTCGACGTGATCATGAGCAGCATTCTCGGCGAGTATATCGTGTTGCTGAGGAAGCCGGGCACCGTCCCCCCCGAGTTCGAGGCGCCGCAACCGCTCTACCGCGAGGGGCTGGATTTGCACCTGACCTGGCGCACGCAGCCCGGCGTCACTGATTGGGGTGGGACCGGCCGGGCCTGTATCGTCACGTTTGATGAAAACGACCTGTTGCGGATGTATTGGCGAATCGACGACCACAATGTGGAGGAGGGCGACCTGCTGCGACTGGAAGACGGGCGGGTGATCGAGGCCAACGACCGCGGAGCGGGCCAGCGCGGCCGGACCAAAATCCAAGTGGTGGACTGGACCGGCAACGGCGTGCAGGACATCCTGCTGGGAACCCGGCGGGTGCATTCGGTGCCGTCACCGGAGGATGGCCTTCCGCAAAGCCTCGGTCCGGCGGTGCGCGAGGCGGCGGTTTTGCTGTTGCGCAACACGGGGACCAACGAAGCGCCGGTCTTTGCTTTTCCCGAACTGATGCGGTTTCAGGATGAAATCATCTTTCACGGCATCCACTCCTGTTCCCCGGCGGCGGTCGATTTCGGAGGCGGAAGTTTGGACCTGCTGGTGGCTGAGGAACGGGGCACGCTTCTGTATTATCAAAGGAACGACGTAACTCCGCGATGAAAACAAACTCTCAAATGCGAAAACCAATCTTCTTCACCCGGCGGGTGCCGTTAGCCCTTGTTGTTTTGGCAGCGGCGGGGGCAACGAACCTTCCGGCGGCGACACCCGCCCGCCCGCTGGCCCAAGAGCACGTGGTGGTGGCGGAGTCGCCGGATCCGCAAACCATCCCGGCCTACAATCCCGGACTCGCGCGGTTGCCCGGCGGACGTCTGATCGCCACCTACAACCTGCGCCGCGGTTACATCGCGACTTCCGACGACCGCGGGCAAACCTGGCAGGCGAGGGGCAACTTTCCTTTCCGCCACGCCCGTCCGTTCACCGCCGGGGACACCGTTTACATTCTCGGGCAAGCGGGCGACCTGATGATCATCCGCAGCGATGACAAGGGCGAAACCTGGAGTGATCCGGTCAAGTTGACCGAAGGCCAACGCTGGCACCAGGCGCCGTCCAACGTTCATTACGCCAATGGCAATGTTTACCTCGTGATGGAACGGCAGGACACCCCCGCCGGTTTCACCGGTTGGGCGGTCAAACACCTTGCCCCGGTCCTGCTGCGGGCTTCGGTGTCGGACAATCTCACCCGGCGCGAATCATGGACCTTCGCCTCGGAATTGTTTTTCCGCGATGTTTTTGATCCGGACCAAGTCCGCTGGTTCGGCATCCCGTTTTATCCGCACCATCCGGACCGCCAGACCGTGTTTGCCAACAACCGGCGGATGAGCCCGCCCGGGTGGCTGGAGGCCAACGTGGTGAAAATCACCGACCCGGCGCATTTCTGGCACGATCCGGAAGAGCGGACCTTTCACCTGTTACTTCGCGCCAACACCGGCATGACCAACATCGGCGCCCTCGCCAAAGTGGTGGAGAACGCCGACGGCTCCATGACCACCATGCTCGAACGGGCGCCTTCCGGAGAAGAAATCCTCTTTTTGCCTCTGCCCGGCGGGCAGATGAAATTTCACATCCTGCGGGATGATGAAACGGAGCTTTACTGGCTGTTGAGCAGCCAATCGAGCGACAGCATGACCCGGCCGGAGCATCTCGGGCCGGACCGTTTTGGATTGGCCGACAACGAACGCCACCGGTTGCAGCTTCATTTCTCGACCAACGCGGTTGACTGGATGTTTGCCGGCATGGTGGCCATCGGGGAGACTCCGCGCCACGCCCGGCATTACGCCAGCATGGTGATCGACGGGGATGACTTGCATGTCTTGAGCCGTTCGGGCGACGAACACGCCCGTTCCGCCCACAACACCAATCTGATCACTTTCCACACCATTTCCAACTTCAGGGATTTGGCCTACTGAGAAAGGTGGGGTTGTCATGAGCGTGGAGCGTTAGCGGAACACTCATTGATTCGCATGGCACTGGGTTAAGGTTGCTGTCGAAGAGTGGAAGTGGCATCTTCCCGCTTTCTTATGCGGATCAGCGGCTGGCAGCCACTGCCATTTTTCCTTAACCTAGTGTCATTCCTCATTAATCCGTCGGTTCGTTCAAGCCACTCCCGCCACGCTACGGATGGCCTGCATCACTTTATTCGTTATCGATTCGTCTTACTTGAGCCGACCAAGCTTTCCGTCCCGGCATCTTACCAAATTCCACTCTGTCCTGTTGAAGGACCATAGCGCCGTTGAACTCATACTTTCGCACCATTGGAGTTCGAATCACCCGTGAAGGCAAAGCAGATGTCTCGAATCGTTCGATGGTGTTCTCATTTACAAGCAGGGAAAACTTGTAATTCTCTCCTTCTACGGAGAAATCCGAAATCCGAACAAAAGTTCCCAATCCTCTTTTCTTTTTTCGGGTGGTCGGATGGGGTTCCTGTGCCAGCGGATACTGACTGTGCGTGATTTCCTCATACTCGATAAAAGCATCGAAATCCTTAACCGCTACGGTGTCGGGTCCGACCTGAAGGGCGGCTTCGACCTTCCCATCAGAATTACGAATCTCGACTACGAATTCGGCGATCGCGACCTTCGAAGCGAGGGCAAGAGAGAGAATGGCAATGAGGATATTTTTCATTTGTAATGATAAACACACCCGCAGAATCGGCACCAGCCCATTCTGTTGAGTGCTGCATATTATTGGGCCTTTTTGTCATCTGTCAGATTGGTTCGTCCGGTGCAATCTCAGAGTCATTCTGACCGCGTGCGATGAAAACAACGCGTCGATGTGCGAATTCCAATTCCTCGGTGTGAAACATGAAAACGCCCTTGCCGCTCTCAAGCCTCACGACCCACTGATTCTCAATGATGCGCGGATTCACTTCTGATATGCCGGGCAAATGAGCGACAATGCCGTTAGACTTCCCGATAAACAGATGGCGATAGCTCACGCGATCGCCTAGCTGCACCTCGATGTCCGTCGCGTGATATTTCATAATATTTCACTACTTTGCAACCAACGTCGAGGGGATTCGCGCTATAGGGAAACCATGCCTGCCGGAACAGCCCGGCGCGGCATGCCCGCCGTACCCTTGGCGAAGGAGGGACCCGCACGCCGGGTGGTGTGGGACTTGCGGCTGGATTGACTTAATCGTCAGTCAGTCTTGGAGACCCGACTTGGCATTCTTAAGGTTGTTAAATCGCCTCAACCGTGATTCATGCTGAAATGCTCGTTCATAGATTACATCTTCCCTCGCATCCTTACCATCTAACCATCTCTTTACATCGACAATATAGTCGGATAAGAGAATGGGTCGGTAATCTTTATTAATATCACCTTCCCAAATAACCCGGCCATTTTCGACACGCGTTTTGTTCCAAGCATTGACCTTAAAATTTGCGTCATATTCCGCGAGGATCTCCAACAATTCCAGCCCAAATGCCTTTTCTCCATGCAGTAACTGGTGAGAAGCAAATTCAACAACAAGACTGTTTCGTAACGCTTGGTGATTGGTGTAACCATAAGAGTTCTTTTCATCTGCGCCTTTCAATGAGTAAATCACTAACCGGTAATCACCGTACCTCTTGAGAATGTCGTTTTCATTGGAGAGGCGATAGATTCGGATCATTTTGTTTTCTAAATCCTTAAAAAAATCACTTTTGGCAAACGCAAAATTTGCGGACCCTGTGTCATACCTATCGTTCAGTCGATGTGAAACATAGATGCCTGTTATAAATATCGTAATTGTCCATACGGAGAAAACCGCAGATAAAAATAACTTTTTCTTATTCATAATAAAATTCTGCAACCAAACGGGAAGATCACTCATGATGAGAAGTGCCAGCTTTTCGTCATTGAGTGCATTATCTTGGGCTCAGATACGAAAGTAGCGCTTCGCCTCTCGGGTGGTCAATCCCCAGATGGTCACACCATAAATAATGAGCGGAAAGAGGATGACCAATGCGGGCAAGCCCGTGATGAAAATTCCGGCGGCCAAACCGAATGCCAGCAGGACGACTCCGATCCAAGTCAAAATCAACACCAACATACGCACGAACCTAGATCGTTGAAGGATTCCTCCGATGATAAGAATGGTCAGTATGATCGAAAGG
>PXDN01000152.1 GCA_003566375.1 Opitutia bacterium | reverse complement strand
TATTGCCGGTTGCTGCGGGTGCCGGAGCGCCAGCAATACGGCATGTTGTTCGCGGCGGGCCTTGGCATGGCCTACTCCTCCTACAATTTTTTCATCTCCAACGGCGCCCGCGCCATGATTCAGGACGAGGAGGGCGAGTGGCGGGCGGGCTTCGGTTCCCGCGAGGCGGCCGAGTCGATCTTTTTTGTGTGGAGATTGATCAATGAGCCGTTTGAGCGGGACGGCCGGATCATCCGGGGGGCGGCCGGCATGACCACCGGCAGCCGCCAGCTCGAATGGGAGCGGGGCAAAGTCGGCATTCAGTTCGGCTACCTTGATGAGGAAATGCTGGCCACCATCAATCCCCAGCTGGTGGGCATCGCCCCGATGCCGGTCTCTCCGCGGGGGATCCGGGGAGGGGAGTTGAACGCGCGCATGCTGGGTGTTTTCCGGGATTCGACCCCGGCGCAAAAACTGGCCGTGATGCGTTACATCTGGTTCATGACCGGTGAGGAAGCCCAGGAAATCCGTACCCGCGTTTTCGTGGAGAACGGGTTTGGGCAGTTCGTCAATCCGGATTTGTTGGAAAAATTTGGATACGACCGGTTGTTGCGGCGGGTGCCGCCCGGTTGGCGGGACGCTTTTCAGACAGCTATGGCCACGGGCGTGCCGGAGCCCTTCGGGCGCAATACCCAGCACATCTACCGCTGGTTGAGCGAACCGATCAACCGGGTGATGGAGGAGCAACTGCACGGGTTGCCCGAAGAGGCCGCCATCGCCATCGTCCAAGGCCACATGCGGGCGACCGAGGAGGAAGTCAACCTGCGGGTGGTGGGCATCATGACCGAGGAGGAAATGCGGCAGCGGCGGCTGGTGGGGGGAGGGATCCTCCTGCTCATGGTGGTGGTATTTGCCATCGGGATGACCCATATCTGGCGTTATTTTTCGAGAGCGGCCCCGCCGGTGGACCTGCGCCGTCATTACAAGCGCTATCTCTGGGGCTTCATTTTGGTTTGTCCCGGGTTTGGCCTCATCCTGATGTGGCAATATTTTCCGTTGATCGCGGGCGGGCTGGGGATCGCGTTCATGGATTACCGCATCGTCCTCGACAGCACCTGGGTGGGGGTGGACAACTTTGCCAACGTGCTCTACGATGAACGGTTTTGGGCGGCGCTGGGTCGATCGTTTTATTTCGTGGCGCTGGCCATCGGCTTCGGATTTTGGCCGCCGATCCTGCTGGCCATTCTCTTGCACGAGGTGCCCACCAGCACCGCCAAGTATTTTTTCCGCACCGTCTTTTACCTGCCCGCGGTGCTGAGCGGTATTGTGGTAATGTTTTTGTGGAAGCAGCTCTACGAGGAGCAGGGGTTGCTCAACCAGATGCTGGTCAGCTTGAACTACCTTGACGCGGTCAGCGCCACCTTGTTGAAGGCGGTGCTGCTGGGATTGTGGCTGCTCTTCGTCGGCTTGTTGTTCTGGCTGCCGATCAAGCTGGAGGAAATGGTCAGACCGCTGAAACTGGCCTTTTGGGTCATCGGGCTTGCCTTCATCGCGGTCACTCTGTCGCCGTTGGTCACCGCCTTGCGCGGCGGCGGGGCGGGGGAGGCGGCCGCCGTGCTGACCCATTTGTACGGCCGGTTCGAGATCACGCCGTTCCGGTGGCTGCAATCCCCCGAAATGGCGATGCTGTGCATTGTGATTCCCATGGTGTGGGCGGCCTCGGGACCGGGGTGCATCATCTATCTGGCCGCGTTGAAAGGGATTCCGGACGACCTTTACGAAGCGGCCGACATCGACGGGGCCGGCAACTGGCACAAGATTTTTTACATCGTGCTCCCGCGCCTGAAGTATCTCATCGTGATCCAATTCGTGGCGGCGGTGATTGCCGCCTTCAAAGGGGCGGAGGAATTCATTCTGGTGATGACCGGGGGAGGCCCGGGGACCGCCACCACGGTGCTGTCGCTGGAAATCTTTTTCCGCACCTTCATGGACCTGAATTTCGGCCTCGGCACGGCGATGGCCTGGATGATGGGTTCCATTCTCATCGGGTTCACCGCTTATCAGTTGAAAATTCTTTCCAAGGCCGAATTCCGCGCCGCCGGGTGATCCCGTTTCCGCCATGCCGATCATATCCAAAATCGAGGCCAAGACCACCAAAGGGCGCGTGACCCACGCGATCATTTTCACCCTGCTCACCCTGGGCGGGGTGACCATGATTTATCCGTTTATCCTGATGCTCTCCGGCTCATTGCGGAGCGAGCTGGATGAGACCGATCTGGATCTCGTTCCAGCCTTTTTCTTCAACACGGACGTTCTTTACCAAAAGTTTCTGGAAACTAAGTACAACCAGAACATCCAAATCCGCAACCGGGCGCATTTGCGCCAGGATTTCAATTTTCGCAGCGCCCACGTGCCGGAGACGGTGAATCCGGCGCTGGTGGAGGATTTCCACCGGTTCTTCGCCGAAACGGAACCGCCCCTGCACTGGCAGACCCCCGGCGGCATTTTCGGCGTGCGGACGGTGCCGGAGAATCTGCGCACCATCCGCAACCGTTTGGTGGACCGTTTTGACAACGATTTGGATGCCTTTAACCGCGAGGTCGGAGCGGTCCTGCCGAGCTGGCAAACGTTGCTGATACCTCCGCCGCAGTGGGAAACCCAGCGCTACGAATATCCCGACAACATTCTTTACGAAACCACCTTCGCCCTGTTGGACGAATTGCCGGTGGCCGACCGCGTGTTGCTTTCCCTTTCCGGTTACTTCTTGGAGACCATGATTTTTCCGGTTTACGGGCAAATGGACACCGGCGCTTTCAACCAGGCCTTCGAGGTGGAGCCGCTGGCCGAATACCTCAATTTCAGCCTGCCGCGGCGCGTGCCCCCGGTGGAACAGCCTCGTTTCCGCGTGACGTGGATGGAGTTTGTCCGCGAGGAGTTAAACCCCTCCTTTGTTTTGCTGGACGGCGTGGAGGCCCGGGACTTTCACGACCACTTGCAAGAAATTTACGGGACCGTAGAGGAATTGAACCATGCCTGGGGCACGCGCCACGCTTCCATCAGTGACGTTCCCCTGCCGTCGGGGCAATGGTTGCGGGGCGCCTTCCGGGCCGATTATTTGGAGTTTCTCGACACGATTGCGCCCGAGCACTACGTGCTGACCGGCCCGGAATTCGCCTGGCGCGACTGGCTGGCCGAAACCCACGGCGGGGTGGAGGCGGTCAACGCCGCCCACGGAACCGCCTACCCGGTCATGGAGGCGGTGCGCCTGCCGGTGGAGGAGGTGGAACTGGCCTATGTTTTGGACAACACCACTTCTCTCCGCCTGAAGTATTCCGTCCGCAACTACATCAATGTGTCCGACGAACTGTTTTTGCGCGGCCGGGCCTTTCTCAACACCATGATTTTTTGCACCCTCTCGGTGCTGTTCTCCCTGTTGGTCAATCCGCTCACCGCCTATGCCCTTTCCCGGTTCGAGCTACCGGGCAGCTACAAGATCCTGCTCTTTGTGATGGCCACCATGGCCTTCCCGCCGATGGTGACGCTGATCCCGACTTTCATCATCCTGCAAAATCTGAATTTGATGAACACCTTCGCGGCCCTGGTCCTGCCGACCATTGCCAATGGTTACCTGATCTTTCTGCTCAAAGGTTTTTTTGATTCCCTGCCGCGCGAGCTGTACCATGCGGCCATGATCGATGGCGCTTCCGAGATCCGCATTTTCTTCCAAATCACCATGGCGCTCTCCAAACCGATTTTGGCGGTGGTGGCGCTGATGGCGTTCAATTCCTCCTACACCATGTTTCTTTATCCGCTATTGGTGGCACCGAGGCAGGACATGTGGCTTTTGAGCGTTTGGCTTTACCAATACCAGCTTTCGGCCTCGATGGCGGGCGTGTTCGCCAGCGTGATTGTCGCGTCGGTGCCGACCCTGCTGATTTTCATTTTCGCGCAAAACATCATCATGCGCGGCATTGTGGTGCCGACCGAAAAGTAAGCCGCGGTGAGCCGACGTTTTGTAAAACGGAATGTTCGCGGTAAGGTCACCCCCCGGCTCGGGCGGGCGGAAAGGGGGCGACCGTGAAAGAACCGTCCGATCCGGCACCGTCCCCGTTGCCCGGTGCCCGCCGCAAGTTGGCCGGGCCGGCGCCGGCGCGTGCGGCACCGGGTCGGCGGCCGGGGGGGCGCGGTCTGCCGGCCGCCTTCCTCTACCTGAAAATCGCCTCCGGCCTGTTGCTGCTGATCGGGGTGGCCGCCAGCGTGGCGGCCGGGTTGGTGATGAATGAAGTCCGTGCCTACCGCGCCCGCCTGCAACCGGAAACCTGGGAGGCGATGATGAACGACGTGGGTCTTCCGCACGGGTTTTTGCTCGCCATGTGCGTGGTGGCGGCCATCACCAGCCTGGTGCTCGCGGCCGTGGTCTACACCGCCGCCGCGGTCAGCGAACACCTGCTGGACCGCTCTCAGAAGGTTGAAGGATGAGGGATGAGGGATGAGGGCAAAACCTGAAACCTGAAACCTGAAACCTGATGTCCCGTCCTGGAATACCGGATCCTTTCTTGAGCCAACGGGCGACATGGCCTGCCTGCCCGGCGTGACAGGGAGGTCGCCCATCAAGGCTTATTTTGAGCTGTGGCGTCGGCCCTTGGCCGATGATGATCATCCGACAAGGCCGGATGCCACGGTTCGATGATCATCCGACAAGGCCGGAATGCCACGGTTTTCATCCGGCAAGGCCGGATGCCACGGTTCGATGATCATCCGACAAGGCCGGATGCCACGATTGGAGGAAACCGTGGGGAATAAACCTTTCCGCGCAATTGCCCGCCGGCCTCTCGCCGGCCCGGCTCTTTTGTGGTGACGACCGGCGGGCGGTGTGTTGCCATGGCGGCCAAACGGTGCTAGGGCAACGGTTGACACAATGGATGCGTTAAAGGGAATCAAAGATTATTACGATGTGGTGGTGATCGGCAGCGGTCTCGGCGGGCTGACCGGGGCCAATTGTTTGGCCAAATGCGGACGTTCCGTGCTGCTGTTGGAGCACCACTATCAACTCGGCGGCCTCGCCACTTGGTTTAAGCGCAAGGGGGGGCACATTTTCGACATCTCCCTCCACGGGTTCCCGGTCGGCATGATCAAATCGTGCCGCAAATACTGGACGCGCGAAATCGCCGACTCCATCGTCCAACTCAAAAACGTCCGCTTCATCAATCCGCAGTTCAACATATGGACAACTTTCGACCGCGCGGATTTCACCAAAATCATGCGGGAAACTTTCGGCATCCCGGATGAGACGGTCACCCGCTTTTTTGAAACCTTGCGGGCAATGAATTTTTACGACGACGACCAACGCACCACGGGAGAGCTGTTCGAGGAGTTTTTCCCGGGACGCGACGACGTCAAACGCCTGTTGATGGAGCCGATCGCCTACGCCAACGGCTCCACCCTCGACGATCCGGCCATCACCTTCGGGATCGTTTTCTCCAATTTCATGAGCAAGGGGGTTTACACCTTCCAGGGGGGGACGGACACGCTGGTGAAAAAGATGGCCGCCGAGCTGAAACGCAACGGGGTCGATCTCCGCCGCATGGCTCTGGTGGAGGAATTGCTCGTCGGCGAACGGGACGGGCGCAAGGTGGTCGAGGGGGTCAAGGTCAACGGTCGGGAGGTTCGCTGCGGCGCGGTTTTGTCCAATGCCAATCTGAAAAGCACGATTTTAAAGATCGCGGGGGAGGAAAACTTTGATCCGGCTTTTGTAAACGAGGCCAAGGCGGTCCGCCTCAACAGCAGTTCTTGCCAAGTTTACATGGGGTTGAAAAAAGGCGAGACCATGCCCGACATCGGGGACTTGGTTTTTACCTCGGCGGCGGAGAAATTTTCCAGCGGGGAACTGGTCGATTTGAACACCAGCAGCCGCACGTTCTCCGTGTATTACTCGGACACCCGCCCCGGGCACGACCGGCACGCCATCGTCGCCTCGCTCAACGGCCGTTACGAGGATTGGGCCCGGTTGCCGGAAGAGGAATACCAGGCGGAGAAAAACCGCCTCGTCGAGGAGTCGCTGGCCAGTTTGGAAACCTTCGTGCCGGACATCCGTTCCAAGATCGAGCATGCCGAGGCGGCCACACCGCGCACCATCCATTATTACACCCGCCACATGGCCGGGACCTCGTTTGGAACCAAATTCGAGGGACTGAAGGTGTCGGCCGATTTGCCGGATCAGTTGCCCGGCCTCTATCACGCCGGGTCGGTCGGCATCATCATGTCGGGTTGGTTGGGGACCATCAATTACGGCGTCATCGTGGCCAACAAGGTGGACAAATATCTCGCCGCCGCCGGCCAACCGGCGGACTTGGCGGGCACCGGGCGCTGACCGTTCCCGCGAGTGCAAAAATCCGGCAGCTTGGATAAATTGACATTTGCACAAACCGGTTTTGGTGTAGGGTCATAAACCATGGCAAACGTGTTGATAACTGGAGCGAATCGCGGCATCGGACTGGCCTTGGCCAGCGAATTCCTTAAAGAGGGAGATTCCGTGATCGCCGCCGCGCGCGATCCCGACAAGGCGGGGGAACTGCGGGAATTGGAAAAATCCGCCGACGGGCGGCTGGCCGTGCACCGGCTCGATGTGGCGGACGCGGATTCCGTGAAAGCGGTGACGGAGGCGTTAACCGCCGGACCGGGCTCGCTGGATATTCTCATCAACAACGCGGGAGTTTTTCCCGAAGAGGGAAATGAAACCTTGGAGGAACTGGACCTCGCCTTGTTCGACACCGCTTTTGCCACCAACGTGACCGGCACCGCGCGGGTTTGCCAGTCCCTGCTGCCGCTTTTGCGCAAAGGGGACAATCCCCGCATTGTGAACATTTCCTCCGGCGCCGGCTCCATCACCGATAAGACCGATTCCCGCC
>PXDN01000109.1 GCA_003566375.1 Opitutia bacterium | reverse complement strand
GGCCGCGAAGAGGTGACCGCGTTTGCAATTCGTCCGCACCGTCGTTTCATTCACAACATTCCATTTTTGAATGTATCGACACCTTGCCATTCTAATACTGTTTGCCACCTCCGCCTGTGGAGGTGAAACTTCCGTGCCACCAATGTCCATTCACACTTCCTCCGGAAAATTCAACGAACTCACGCCAGAAGAAGCGCGTGTCATTCTCCGCAAGGGAACCGAGCGTCCCTACAGCGGCGACTACCTCAACAACAAAGAGGGCGGCACCTACCTCTGCCGTCAATGCGAGGCCCCGCTCTACCGCTCGGCGGACAAATTTGACTCCCGTTGCGGCTGGCCGAGTTTTGATGATGAAATTGACGGCGCGGTCCTGCGCGTCCCGGATGCGGACGGCCAGCGCACGGAAATCATTTGCGCCCACTGCAACGGCCACCTCGGTCACGTTTTTTTGGGAGAAGGATTTACGGATAAAAACGTCCGGCATTGCGTCAACTCCGTCTCCATGAAATTCGTTCCCGAAACCGTCGAACCCAAAACCGCCGCCGCCATTTTTGGATCGGGTTGCTTTTGGGGCACCGAATATTTTTTCCAACGCCATCCCGGCGTGATCAATGTCGAGTCCGGCTACAGTGGCGGCCATGTGGAAGACCCGACCTACGAGCAAGTCTGCACCGGCCGCACCGGGCACGCGGAGGTCGTGCGGGTGATCTACGATCCGGCCAAAACCGATTACGAGAGTCTCGCCAGGCTCTTTTTTGAAACGCACGATCCAACCCAACTCAACCGCCAGGGACCCGACATCGGCACCCAGTATCGCTCGGTGATCTATTACGCCAACGATGACCAGCGAAAAACCGCCGAAAAATTGATCGGAATCCTCAAGGAAAATGGTCTCGATGTCGTAACCGAAGTTTCCGCCCGCGCGCCTTTCTGGCGGGCCGAACAGGTTCATCAAAATTACTACAACCGCACCGGCGGGACACCGTATTGCCACGCCTTCGTGAAGCGGTTTTAATTTCCGGCAAAAGGTTGCTGTCGCCCGGCGCTCGTGATGATGCCACTCAGGCATTGCGTGCGGCCACGCTTTCCGACCCGGCTGGGTTCGCCCCAGGCCAGGTGCGGCTTCAACAGTGGGCTTAGCGTTTTTGGATCGCTTTCACAGCCATTCAATCAAAGCGAATGGCACTTTCACATTTGGCTGGAAAGCGGATTTGGTTGAGGTCATTTCCGAGGTTTCTCCTCCCTGAGGCGATCCCGCCTACGGTTGAGTTCCTCGATAAAGCCTTTTCGGTCTTTGGGAGAAATCAAGGTGAAGCCGAGCGGCCCTCCCTCGAATTTGATTTTGATCCGCTTCAAAGACCACGCGGGAGCGGCCAAGGGATTGAATGAAAGAGACACATCCTGAATCGTCTTCAGTTCGATTTCATTGCCAAACTCCGCCAAGCCGGAGCGAATGATCAAGCGCCGATTTGTCAGAATGTATTTGCACGGGAAACAAATTCCCACCACCACGAGAATCATGAATGCGGCGCTTCCAATCAGAATCCAGGCTTCGTTGCCGCCGTTCTGCAATTCCCTAAAACCGGCAACCAGAACTGACGCAACCGCCCCAAACACAATCAGCGCCAACCACCAATCCACGGTGGAATAATAAGTGATTTTTTCAGGTTCTTTTTCCGCACGCATAGGTCACTTGATAAAATAGCCCGACATCCGCCACTGGCCGTCAACGTCGAGCATTGGCGTGATCGTCTCGATTGCGGCTTTCTTGTTTTCAAAATCCGTCCGGTATTGAATCATCACATACTCGCCATCCGGCGCGCCGGGCAGCGACGTTTTGTAGGAGGCGCGGATCAAACGCCGCGATTCCATCTTTCCCATCGGCTGCCGCACCGGCGTCACCATTTCCACCCAACCCTGTTCAGTCAGGGAACCTTTGAAAACCGATGCGGCTTCCCGCCACGACTCGGCGTATTCTCCCCCATCGACCAATCGCAGCCACGCTTCCGCCGAGGCAGTCGCGGCAGCTTCGGCTTCGGGATTCTTTTCGCCGCACCCCGCCATGCCCAAAGTCAGGCAAAGGAGTGCGCCGGTTATTTTTTGTTTTGTGTTCATTTTTCAATCCTTTCTTGGTTCAATAATCAGGGTTCTCCCTTATGCGAAATTCTCGATCAACCTCCATATAACGAGTTTGGAAACAGTCTCAGCTGCGAGCACGGCGACCACAAAGCTCCATGCGGCCCGCTTCCAATTCAGCCGAAAGACCCGGGTGTAGCCGTGGTACATCAGCCACACCATCCAGACGATGAAGATCATCATCGGCACCGATAGGGCGGTAACAATCATCGCGTCACGGATAAATGCCGCGTCGGGCACCTCTTGAACGCGCATAAGCAAATCCATGCTGAGGACTTCGACCGTGTCCCGGTAAGCCGGGATGCCCATGATCAGCACTGCTGGCAGATAGGGCCATCGCGCGAGCGCTTGCGTTCCAAGAAGGTCGAGAAAGCGAAATTCATTCCGACTCAGCCAGCACCCCAGCGGTAGCAGGAAAAGCACCATGCAGGCCCAGTTGATGAAGCCCTGGGCCAGAAAAACCCAGAATGGCAAGAACGACCCGTAGTGCAGGTCGAGAACGCCATCGGTATGAATCCCGAAACGCCATCCCAGAAATGCGGTGGCCACAAGCACGGCCAGGCCGGCGCCGAGCACCGGCCACCCGGCGATGCGGTCAAAGGGTTTAACCAGCCAAGTGAATCCCCGGTGTTTCCAATTTGGAGCCGCTCCCGCCTTTCCCAGCCCCGGAGGCATATGCGGCGGCGTTTTCATGGTTTCGACCGCCGTCCCAACCTCGCTCGCCTGCTGATACCGCCGTCCCGGTTCTTTCTCCAGGGCCCGCAGTACGACCTCGTCCAGCCGGACATCGATCTCCACCTTCCGGGACGGAACAGGAAACTTTCCAAGTGGCAGTTCTCCGGTCAGCATCTCGTAAAAGACGACGCCCAGCGCGTAGATATCGGCGCGATGATCGACCTCCGCCGGATGCTCCACCTGTTCCGGCGCCATATAGTGCGCGGTGCCAATTACCTGACCCTCCGCGGTGAGATTTTTTTCAGGCGCAGCCGCATCGGTCGCGCCAAGCCGTGCGATTCCGAAATCGGCCACCTTCACCCTTCCAGCCTGATCGACCAAAATATTTTCCGGCTTGATGTCCCGGTGCACCACCCCGTTTTCATGCGCGAACTGCAACGCCTCGCAAATCGGCGGAACAATCGCCAGCGCTTGCTCCGGTTTCATCCGACCCTCCCGCAGGAGTTCCCGGAGAGTGACGCCATCGACCAACTCCATGACGAAATAAAAGAGACCGTCTCTCTCCCCGAAATCGTGGATGGCGACGATGTTTGGGTGATCCAGCCTGGCAAGGGTTTGGGCTTCCCGGGTAAACCGCTCGACGAAACCGGAATCGTCCCAGTCACGAACCAGGACCTTCAGGGCGACGAAGCGGGCGAGCTTCGGCTGACGCGCCTTGTAAACACTGCCCATACCGCCCGAGCCCAACAGAGCAAGCACCTCCATTTCCGGAAAACACCGCGCCACTTCTTCGACGGGAAGGGCCTCCACCTTTCCGGTCCTCCCGGCGCTTCCCGCTCCCGATTCGAAGTTCATCCTCACCACACATGCCGGGCACAGCCCCTCCGGCGCATCCGACGCCAGATCCCTCCCGCAACTTGGACATCTCTTGTTTTCCCCGGTCATGATCTCCTTACCCCTTTACATACGCGCGGTGAATGGATTGTTACAGGAGGAAAAATCATTGGCGGGAGAGGAAGGCGCTATCCGGACAAAATCGCCCGCACGCGGCGGGCCTCGTCGTCGGCGTCTTCGGGCCGGACGGTCTCTTCGACCTCCTCCTGAAAATATTTCCGAAAACGTTGCCGCAGTCGGTGAACGGCAACACGCGCCGCGCCCTCCGAAATACCGGCCGCTTCCGCCACCCCGGCATACGATCCCCCTTCCGGTGATGATGAGAGAAATCCTTTCATCGCTTCAAAGATCTCCCCGCGCCCGCCGGTCTCGTATTCAGCCCGCAGTCGGGCGAATGTGCGCTCCAGCAGGGTAATCGCCCAGCGGCGATCAAACAACACATCGGGCGTGGTTTCATCGGCGGGTTCCACAGCGTAGCGCTGTTCGGCCTCCTCCGAATTGATCGATACAAAAACCACATCTCCGCCCCGCTTGACTGCACGACTCTTTTTCCACTCTTTCGCTAGAAACCGTTTCATCGCGACAAGAAGAAAACTCCGAAAACGCCCTTTATCCGGACCTACCAGGCGCAGGAAATCCTTTTCCAGCAGGCGTTCGAAAAACGCCTGGGTCAAATCCCGGGCGTCCTCGGACGAATGCCCGGACAGGCGAACGTACGCATACAACGGATACCAATACGCCCGGCAAAGAGCCTCCATGGCTTTCCGGCCGGACGTGTCGTCCGCCCCGCGCGCGGCAAGGACCATCGTCCAACGCGTGGTCGCGAAGCGCGGGGATTGTTCTGGAAAATTTATGGAAGGCGGCATTGGGAAGGTTTTTTTCGATTGATACTGAACCGGGTCAGCGGGGATCAACGAGAATCTCAACCAACCGGCGCAATGTCTTTCACAGCCATGTCTGTGTCTTCCCGTGGCATCGAACCTTGCTCGATGAATCGACGCTTATCAGCCCATTCATCACCGTCTCGCGCTGTAAACCTCCGCCCCCTCCGGCGGTTCGTCATAGATGCCTTCAAACAAAAGTTTCACGTAACGATTGTTTGCCTCGGCCGAGGAATTCCCGTGAATTTTAATCAGATACGCGTGCCCCGGTCTCCCGGGGATACTGCCATTGCGCCACGCTTCTTTTTCGATGAGATCCTCGAACCGCCGAAGGGTTTCAAACTCTTTCTTTCCTCCAATCGGGATCTGTCCCCAACCCTGAGCGTAGCGATGTCGCGAAAGATACGGATGGGGGCCGTATCCCCGCGCATCCCGCTCTCCTTGCCCAACCCCCAGATCGCCGATCAAAACCGGCGGCCGCCCGCCGCTGCTGACAGCCACTCTGTAAAAATCGACCGCCGTTCCCTCGAAATTCGGCGATCCCCGTTCGGTGACCCGATACGACATGACCAGATACCGGAGTTTCCAAAGATGCACAACAAGCGTATTCGCGCTCTCCGCCCGGTCCAACGAACTAAAGAATCGGTACACCCCGTCCTCAACCGTGATCGTGTGCGATTGCGCCGCGTAGTCCTCGGCGCTCACGCGCAATAAATAATTGCCGTCCGGAGCGTCTCTCATGTTGGCCACGAATGTCTCACCGGCCGGCAGGGAGATCGGCGCAATCTCGTGCGGATCGGTTCCCCGGCTGGGCCTTAATTCGTAAACGACAAGCTCCGGCGGCTCTCCTTCGAACTCAACGAGCAATCCCGGTGATCCGGAAGCCTCGCCGGCCGGCAACGTGCCGCGCGCTTCATGTTTCAAAACGACCATAAATCGCTGCTTTCTCAGGTATGCTCTGTCCCTGGACGAAAGCGTTTGCATTGGAATTTCGAATACGCGGTCGTCTGTTTCCCGCCGCACGGTAACGGCGTCGTCCGATTGTGACAAGTAGGTCGCCTCCATGGTCCGGCCTTCGTTGTTGGTCCATGTTCGAACACCACCCGCGGAGACCAGTCCCTCGGCGGCACCAGCCCGATAGGAGGCCTTCAACGGATCGTTTGCAATCTCCAGGAGAAAATCGACCGCCTCCGGGATGTTGCGTTCGGCAGCCCGCCCGATCCCCGCCACCGCGGAGCTGAGTTCCAACCCGTGGGAATCGTAATGGATCAATACATTGAGTGCCGCCTCATTCCCCATGGCGGCGGCCAGTCCAAGGGACTCCGCGGCAAACGCACGCAAAGCCTCCTTGGTCGTCGCATACATCAGCACATCAAACGCCTCTTTCGCTCCATCGCCCGCCGATCTTCCCAACGGAATAAACGCCGCCCTCATCAGTGCCAGCCTTTCTGGAGCAGCCGTGGCTCTGCTGTCCGCCTCAGGGAAGAGGATGTCGAAAACGCTTTTCAATTCATCAATGGCCTTCAAATCGCCCCCTGCCGCGCGTTTCCCCAGTTCTTCCATGGTTTTCACGTCAGGGAGATCCTCGGCCGTTTCCCGTTCGGAATCGGCTGGATGGATCGAAACAACCGTTTTCCGGGGTATTTCAGCGAAATACAGCGCCACATTGCGCAGACGGGTGCCGGGGACAATTCCTATTGAATTCCTTCCATCCGTGGACAACGGGCCATCGATTTGTCCGGTCTGTCCGGCGAAACGAAACACGATGTTCTCGGCGGTCACCAAGGCCTCGAACGATTTCCATTCATTCAACTGAGGAGGTTCAAACCGGCTTACCCACTCGAACCCCGAAACCTCACGTCCTTCCCTGACCCGGCCCATATTCCGCATCCTTTGCGGCGTCAGTTCGTATCGACGGCGGTCCCTCACTTCTCTCAAGAACAATCCAAAACCGGAGGCGAAATCCGATGGGTAACGCAATTCGTGATAGGTTCCCCCCAAATTCACCTCCCCACGGATCAAGAAGTTCCAACCCTCCGTATGGGCGATCTCAAACGTCCTCGGCTCCGAGGTGAAAATACTGCCATCTTCCGCCCTTTCGATATTGTCCAATTGAGTGCCGAGATACGGACGGCCTTCCTCCGAGAAAAGATCGACCCGGTGGTCAAACCCGGAAACCCAGCGATCAATGCCATGGGACGCCTGGCTAACACCGCCAGTTTCCGAAGCGGGAGACGGGGCGACCATCTCCATCTCATCAACCACCGTTCTTTCATCGACCGTCTCAGGCCCTTCAAAGCGCTCCGGGCCGGGCGCCCGCATCAGCCACACCACACCCGCCAGC
>PXDN01000338.1 GCA_003566375.1 Opitutia bacterium | reverse complement strand
CTGCAGAAAATGGACGGCCTCGGTGGTGCAGGGTATGTTCGCTCCCTCGGCCACCGCGCGCACACCGTTTTTGACCAGCTCCCGCGCGGCACCGAGGTCCATCTCGTTCTGCGTGGCGCACGGGACCGCGAGATCGCAGGGAATCAACCACGGAGTTTCGCCCTCCCGGTATTCGCACCCGAATTTCTCCGCGTACTCGCTCACGCGCCCGCGCCGCTCTTCCTTAAGCGCCCGCAGAAATTCAAACTTGTCCGCGTCGATCCCGTCCTTGTCGTGGACGGTGCCGCCCGAATCGGAAAACGCCACAACCTTGACGCCATCCTGCACTAATTTTTCGATACAGTACAGCGCCACGTTTCCGGAGCCCGAAACGACGACCGTCTTCCCCTTGCTGCCTTCTCCGGCGTGCCCGAGCATGTTTTCAAGAAAATAGGCCGCTCCGTATCCGGTTGCCTCCTTGCGCACGAGGCTGCCGCCGAAGGAAAGGCCTTTGCCAGTGAGCGTCCCCGTGAAGCGGTTTTCGAGGCGCTTGTACATCCCGAAGAGGTAACTGATCTCCCGCTCGCCCACCCCGATATCGCCCGCCGGAACGTCCACGTCCTCGCCGATATGGCGGTGCAACTCGATCATGAGGGATTGGCAGAAGCGCATCACTTCGTTGTCGCTTTTCCCTTTGGGGTCGAAATTCGCGCCGCCCTTCGCCCCGCCCATCGGCAGGCCGGTGAGGCTGTTTTTGAAAACCTGCTCGAAGCCGAGAAACTTGAGCACGCTCTGGTTCACGGTCGGGTGGAAGCGCATGCCGCCCTTGTAGGGGCCGATGGCGTTGTTGAATTGCACGCGCCACGCGCGGTTGAAGCGGTAATTGCCGTCGTCGTCGAGCCAAGTGACCCGGAAAATGATGATCCGGTCGGGTTCGGTCATCCTTTCAAGAATGAGCGCGTCGCGGTATTTCGGGTGATCGGCAATAAACGGCAGCAGGGTGTCGGCCACTTCGTGCACCGCCTGATGAAACTCCGACTCGCCGGGATTGCGCCGCACGACGGCGTCCATGAGGCAGTCGAGTTCGTTCTTGAAGCGGGAACAATCGGGAGAGACGGGAAAATGATCGGGCATTTTGGTGTGTGTGAATGGTTAATGGCGGGCATCTGCGGGCGGCGAACGAATACCCCGCCCGCTCCGGAAGACTCACCCGGTTGAAGATGACGGTCAAGCCGGGGCGATATTCCCTCTTCCGGGAAAGGGAAGCCTGCGGAATAATCGCCCCGCCTGCAGCCTTACCGCATATCGGGTGGTTGTTTACCTTGCGCCGCAAACACCTGTTTTAGGAAATGGATGTCCCCGCGGTCCTTTTCACGGCCCGCGCGAATTTTCATACGGTAAAGTAATTCGGCACCCGCGAAAGGAATGCTCACGCCGTCAATCTCGACTGTGACAAAATCCGCAAGAGAAGGATCCCGCGGAATCAACTCTCCGGAGGCCGGGTCAGGTGTTTCATCAGCCATTCATCGGCCTCCTCGTGGGAACGAAATTTGTATACGCCCTTCGGAACGCGAATCCCAAAACCGGCCCTGCGCCATTGGCGGCACGCTTCGGTCTCGGCGGAAGATACCTTCATCGGATAGACACGTCTTCGCCTGCCGACTGTCTTTCCGATAAACTCATCCGCATTAATTCCCGTTTCCATAATTTGAGAAAACCATAAATCCACCATTCCGAGCAAGGGCGAAACTGAAGGCAAAACGACTTTTCCTCACCCTTCGGCGGGCATCTCTTCGGTCTCCTTGAGGGCCTTGCGGGCGATTTGGGAGACCCAAACCGTGACGCCCGCCGTTATCAGCAAACCGGCGATCAGCAGGGTCCACTCCATGGCGGTTCTTCCCGTTTCCGCTCCCGCCGCCGTCTCAACCCCTGCCCTTCCAAGGGTGCCGAGGTAAACATAGACCAACGTTCCCGGCATCATCCCGATCCAGCTGGCCAGGACATAAGGCCAGAAAGCAACCGCAGTGAGTCCGTAGAAATAATTGCTGAGATTGAATGGGATCAGCGGACTGAGGCGGAGCAGGAAAATGAGCTTGGCGCCGCGCTCTCCGATCGCCCGGTCCACGCTGCGGAATTTCGGCTTGTCGCGCGTGGCGGCTTCGATCTTGTCGCGGGCAAAATACCGGCCGATCAAAAAGGCCAGGGACGCCCCGATGGTTGAGCCCACCGAAACGGCGGCGAAGCCCCACCCGAGTCCAAACACAAACCCGGCCCCAATGGTCAGGATCGCCCCGGGCAGCAACAGAACCGCCGTGATGATGTAAATCAGCACAAAGAGGAGCAGGCCCGCATACCCGAGTCCGCCCACCCATTCATTGAAAGCGGCGAGCCAGTCGCCCACCGGCAAGAGTCGGCTGAGAACAAAGAGCCCGATTACAACGAGAACCAGGGGAATCAGCTTGCGCAAAGGATGGCTTTGCCTGTCCGCGGCGGGTGAAGTCGATTCGGTCATGTGAAAAAAGACGAATTGGTCCGGCGGTTATTCCCTGGCGGGAGGAAGGATGGGGATCCCCTGCTTTTCGCAATCCGCCAGCGTATCGACATCGGCCAACTCCGGCAGGAGGTGAACGCGGCTTCCGAGAGCCTCCGCCGCCTTGACCGATTGAGCCAGGGTGTCGGCACTGCTCCACGGGATGTTGCGGAACAATTCCGGCGCGGGCCGGCGCATCGCCACGAGGTAATAGCCGCCGTCTTCCGCCGGACCGAACACCACATCCGCCTTTTTCGACTCCAACACCTTTTGGGTTTCTTCAAAATGAACCTCGCTTAAGCCGGGGCAATCCCCGCCGATGGCGCAAACCAGCGGTGCTCCGTGTTGAAAAGCGTTTGCGAAACCGGCCTCCAGCCGGGTACCCAGATCACCGTCCGCCTGGGGATGAAAAGTCCCGTTATCCCCCAGCCAAGCCCGCATCAAGGGAAGGTCCGGGGCCGGGGTGTAAAGGATTTCGCGGTTCCACCCGACCGGCAACCGCTCCATTTGCGACTCGACCAGCCGCCGGTAAACCGCCAGCGCCCGCGCGTCTCCGATCTCCGCCGCAAGCCGGGTTTTGACCTTCCCGGCCACCGGGGATTTTAGAAACAGAAGGATGACCGGTGGACGCGCCTTCACGGTGAAAACCGGTAAACAAAGTTTTCAAAACGCCACGGTTCGCCCGGTTCCGAAAAATTGGCAACCAGGTCCGTGAAACAAACCCTGGCCCCCTCCAGATTCTCCCGCAAAACCTCCACCGGAGTCGGTGTCTCAACGACTCCGTTGGCGTAATCAACGGTGTATCCCGCCAAGGCATACGGCAATTCCAGTTCATTGGCCAACACCGCTTCCGGTCCGCAGGTCTGGGAAAGGATGGCCGCTCCGGCGTTCCGCAACGCCCGGATTTCCACCCTGGTGTTGAAGCGGGGTCCGGTCACGTGGGCGTAGGTCAATTCCGGAACGGTCTCCGCCCCGGACCGCAGCCCTGCGGAAACCACCTTGGTGAGTTCCCCGTGCACAAGCGATGCGGCCAGCAGGTGGCCCCGTCCCGGCTCGCCTGGTTCGGTAAAAAACGTGCAGGCGGTGCCGTCGCCGAGCCGGTTGTCCGGAAAATACACGTCGGCCGCCAGGACCGGTTTTCCCAAAGACACCTCCGGGTCCAGCACCCCGCACACGCTGAGGGAAACCACCGCCGCCGCCCCGGCCTCCTTCAAGGCGGTGAGGTTGGCCCGGTGATTGATCTGGTGCGGCAGGCGCGCGTGGCGGGCACCGTGCCGGGGCAGAACCAGCGTCTCCGTCTCCCGCTTGTTTTTTCCGCGAAAAAGGCGGACTCCGCCAAAACGGGTTTCCACCGTTTCCTCGGCGAAACCGGGCATGTCATAAAATCCCGAACCGGTGATAAAAGCGATCATTCCGGGTCAAATCATGTCCATGATTCCCTGGGTGGCGAGGACGATGCGCCGGTCGTTTTCCATATACGAATAAATATTCCAGCCTTCTTCTTCCCACCACGTGTTGAGGGGGGCGTATTCAACCAGAGCGCCGGCTTCCCTGTTGAATACGAAGAAGTGCACGACCTCGCCATTGCGGCTGAGGCAGAGCAGACTGATTTCCCCGCCGCCGGCCACCTTGAGAACCCGGCAGCCCAAAGCCGACGCCTCCGCCAACCCCGGGGGCAGGGAATCCGGCAAGGGAGCACCGCGCGCGGCCAGCCAAGTCTTGATGTCGGCGGGATCATTACTGCGGTAGGACAACGGCATGGCCTCTTTGACCAGTCCGGCAATCGTGAAAGTGGCGGGCTCCAACGGCGCCCCGCCCCGCGGAAAGGCTTGCCAAAGCATCAGCCCCACCACCAGCAAGGCGGCGATTCCCCACGTCCACCTGGTCCAAACGGAGCGGGGTTTGGCCGTCTTCTCAACCTGCGGACGCGCGATGTCGGGGGGAGAAAAACGCAGCAGGCGTTCTTTTCCCTCCCGCGGCGCCGGCGCCGCCGCGAGGGCCGCGCTGACTTCCGCGTCGAAGCGTTGCTCCTTTTCCAACCATTCCCGCATCGCGGGATCGTGGCGGCATTGCTCGAGGGCTTCCCGGAAGGTTTCATCGCGGGCATCCGCCCCGTTGGACCGGTAAGCGCTGAGAATTTCTTTAGCGGTCATATTATCCATGGTTCGCCTCCTTGCTGGGAAAAGGAATGGAATTGGCCGGACCCTTCCCTTCAGCGGAAGTTTCCCCCGCGCCGCTTTCGACCAGGGCGCGGAGTTGGTCTTTGGCCCGCCGCAACCTTGACATCACCGTCCCCATCGGGACGTCGAGCACGGCGGCGATTTCTTTGTAGGAGAAACTTTCCAAGTAAAAAAGGGTGAGAGGAGCGCGGAACTTTTCGTCCAATTCCCCCAGGGCCCGCATCATGGTTTGGGCGTCGAGGCGGTTCACGGCGGAAATTCCCGAAGTGGAACGGGGCTCCGCCACCAACTCCAGAGAGGTGTTCGGGTGGCGTCGAGACCGGCGGTACTGATCGATGAATTCCCGGTGCAGCACGCTGAACAGCCAGGATTTAACCTTGGCGGAGTCGGTTATGGCATCCCCCTTGCTGGCGAATTTGTAAAAGGTGTTTTGCGTCAAATCACCGGCGTCATCCGGATCGCGGCACAGGGAAAGCGCGAACCGGTAAAGCGGGTCATACCACTCCCGGACGGTCTGATGAAAAAACTCGTTTGAAATCGACATGAATGCATAGCCGACGACGGGAATGAAACATTATTCCCCAAACCGCGGCGTTGAACCGCGGCGTTGTTATGGGGGGACCCACATGGATCACCAGAGGTAAACACCATTAACCCGCGGAAGGCAACATCCAACGCGAGCGTTGGCCGGTCTGCTCAACGATCCCACCGGGAAATTGATTGGCCGGTTTGCGTCGGAAAAGAAAACCGGGAATAATGTCGGCGGTTGCCCGTCCCAATGGAAAGTCGGCTTCCTGACGGCTCTTCCCTTGTTTAATTATTATGCCTGATTCGATTCTCACCGAGTCCAAAACCATCTCCGCCACGCCCGGCTTCGAGACCGTTCTCCGTTCCCGCGGACTGGCTCTGACCCGCCGCGAGCCGCGTGTTCTCCAAATCAACACCGGCAAACTCTGCAACCTCACCTGCGTTCATTGCCACGTCAACGCGGGTCCGAAGCGGAAGGAAATCATGACCCGGGCCACCGTGGACCGGATTCTCGATTGGCTGCGGGAAACCTCGATTGAAACGGTTGATCTCACCGGGGGGACGCCGGAAATGATCCCCGATTTCCGCCATTTCGTCCGGGAAATCCGCGCCATGGGCAAACGGGTGATGGACCGCTGCAACCTCACCATCCTGAATGAGCCGGGTTACGAATGGGTGGCCGGTTTTCACACCGAACAGAAAGTCGAAATTGTCGCTTCCATGCCCTGCTACAGTCCGGAGAATGTCAACGCCCAGCGCGGGGAAGGCGTTTTCGATTCCAGCATCGCCGCCCTGCGCACCCTGAACAGCCTCGGCTACGGCACCGATCCGGACTTGATCCTGAACTTGGTTTACAATCCCAACGGCGCGAAACTGCCGCCGCCGCAAGCCGAACTGGAGGCCGATTACAAACGTGAACTCAAGACCCATTTCGGCATCGTTTTCAATCACCTCTATGCCATCACCAACATGCCTATCGCCCGCTTCGCCTCCTATTTGCGGCGAGCCGGAGAATACGGGACTTACCAGCGCCTGTTGGTGGAGAGCTTCAACCCCGCTTCGGTCGAGGGCCTGATGTGCCGCGACACCATCAGCGTCGATTGGCGGGGCGCGGTTTACGATTGCGATTTTAACCAGCAGATCGGGTTGGGGCTCGGCGGCCATGATGCCCCACTCCAACTCTGGGAGGTCGGTTTGCGGTCTTGGAATCAAATCCCCATCCGCACCGGGCCGCACTGTTTCGGCTGCACCGCCGGCCAAGGTTCCAGCTGCGGCGGTGCCACGGCGGAATAAAAAAACCGAATTCCCGTTGAACCACCACCATGACCATGCCTGTAAAATCCACTAAAATCGAAACCATGATTATGTTCAAGCATCCTATCTTTGTTCTTTGTTTCGCCGTTTCCTGCGCCATGGCGGTGGCGGGCGGCGCCGTGCCAACCGATCCCGCTTTGGTGAAACCGCTCGAAACAGGTCGGCCTTTGCCTGAGGCCAAGGTTTGGAAGGCCGACGGCTCGGCCGTCAATCTTCGCGATGCAACCAAAGGATCGCCTTCCATGATTGTCTTT
Source organism: Opitutia bacterium (assembly GCA_003566375.1). Taxonomy (GTDB): domain Bacteria; phylum Verrucomicrobiota; class Verrucomicrobiia; order Opitutales; family T3Sed10-336; genus T3Sed10-336. The sequence goes on along the minus strand of PXDN01000338.1, from coordinate 196 downwards.
TATCGGGGCGGTTGGTGTCCATATTGCAACACTTACCTTTCGGCACTGGCAGAGATGGAAAAGGAAATCAACGAGGCCGGATTCACTATTTTCGCCATTTCTCCCGACCGTGTGGAAAATGTCTCCAAAGCCGCCGCCGAGGCGGATTTCTCCTACACGCTTTTATCCGACGCGTCCGGAGCGGCGGCCCGCGCCT
>PXDN01000100.1 GCA_003566375.1 Opitutia bacterium | reverse complement strand
ATTCTGGACGAGGCCCAAAACACCACTCGCGAGCAGATGATGATGTTCCTCACCCGGCTCGGCGAAGACAGCCGCATGATTGTGACCGGTGACATCACCCAGATCGACCTTCCCTCACCCCAAAAATCCGGATTGCGGGAAGCCCGCGAGATTTTGCAAAACGTCAAAGGAATCGGATTTTACCATTTCGGCCCTGGCGACGTGGTGCGCCACCCGCTGGTTTTGCGCATTATCGAAGCCTACGGCCGCGCCCGCGAATCGACCGGAGACACCCGTTCCCGCCCCCGCGGCGGGGAACGGGAGGGATAAGGGAACATCACCATGTTTTTCAAAAAATCCAAGAAGGGCGAGCCCCGGGAACCGGTCCGCCGCAAACGGAAAACCGAGCGTCAGGAGGGGTTGGCTTGGTACCTCGAAACCAGCCGTTTCGTCACCGTGCTGCTCTTTGTGCTAACGGCCATGGTCATCGGCTGGCTCAGTTTTATCGGCGTCACCACCGCCGGGCCGCCCCTGCAACCGAATCAAATCGTGCCGATGCGCGTGGTCGCCAACCACGAGTTCAGCTACATCAGCCCGCTCAGGACCGAACGGCAGCGCAACCAAGTCGCCCGCCGGGTGCCGCCCGCCTTCCGCGTGGACATGGAGGCCTACCACGGGTTTTCCGACCGCATCCGCAATTTGCTGGATGACATCAACACCCTCGCCCGCAACGTGGAGGAAATGACCGGGGAGGACAAAGCGGCGGCCGTGGATGCCTTTGTCCGTGAATACAATCAAACCCAGGGCAGGAGGATCAACCGGGAGGATGTCTCCATTTTGCTGGAGCAAACGGATTCCGCCACCCGCCAAATTCTGTTTGAAAACGGACTGGTGGCCCTGCGCGAAATTCACCGCGAGGGCATCTACCAACCCGGGGACATCCACCTCGAGGGAGAAACCCCGGACCGTTTTTCCCTCATCAGCCTGATTCGGGCGGATGGCCAGGTGACCGAAAAAGCCATTCAGACCGAGGAACAGGCGCTCCAGTTTCTGCGCATTAACATCATCGCCCCCAACGTTTCCCAAGAGGTCTCCATCGCCATGTACCGGCTTTTCCGGCCCGGCATTGTGCCCAACATTTTTTTTGACAGTGCCAAAACCGAGGAACTCCGGCAGCGAATGGTCGAGAATGTGGAACCGGTCCGGGTGTTGGTGGAAGAAGGCCAGAGCATCGTCGAGCCCGGCACCCTGCTCGGCCCCGAACAACACGAAATGCTCAACCAATACCGCAACCACCTCGCCGAAATACGCCAAAGCGGTTTTGGTTTCAACGAGTTGGTTTACCACCGCCTGCTGCTGGTGCTGGCGGTGATGCTTGGCTCGGTGGTCTTCATCCGCCTGGAGGACCGGCAAAGCGTGCGCAGCAACGTCCGCCTCGCCCTGCTGGCGTTGGTCGCCTGCGCCAACCTGGGGTTGATCTGGCTGGTGATTAACCTGAGCAACCACCCGCTGGTTCTGGAAAACACGGATTGGGCGGCGGCGGTCACCTATTTCGCCCCCTACGCCCTCTCGCCGTTGATCGTGGCGGTGTTGGTGGGCCTGCGGCCGGCCTTGTTCATGGCGCTGTTTGTGAGCATCTTCGCCGCCATCATGTTTGGCAACCGGGTGGAGACGTTCGCCGTTTCCCTGCTGTCCGGCCTGTGCGCGATCTGGGCCTGCCAACAGGTTCGCCTCCGGCAAACGGTGGTCAAAGCCGGTTTGTTCGCCGGGGCGGTGGTCGCGGTGAGCGCCCTCTTTTTCGGCTTCGCCGGCAGCTTCGACCCGATGACGGTCCTCCGGCAAATGGGGGCTGGTTTGGGCATGGGATTGCTGACCGGGGTGACCGTCGCCGGCCTCCTGCCGGTGCTGGAGAAGGTTTTCCGGCGCACCACCGACATCACCCTGCTGGAATTGACGGACACCAACCATCCGCTGTTGAAACGCATGCAGTTGACCGCTCCCGGCACTTACCACCACAGCCTCGTGGTCGCCAATCTTTCGGAAAACGCCGCCGCCGCCATCGGCGCCAATGGCTTGGTCTGCCGGGTTTGCTCGATTTTCCATGACATCGGCAAACTGATCAAACCCGAGTTTTTCATCGAGAACCAGCGCGACGGCATCAACCCCCATGCCGACCGCAGCCCGTCCTTCAGCGCCCTGGTGATCAAGAGCCATGTCAAAGACGGCGTCGATTTGGCGATCAAACACAAGCTGCCCCGCATCATCATCGACGTCATCCGCCAGCACCACGGCACCTCCCTGATTCAGTATTTTTTCCATCAGGCCAAACAAAGGGAACTGAAGGAAAGCGAGAGCGGCGGCACCGGACAAACCCGCATCGAGGCCGACAAAGTCAGCGAAAGCACCTACCGCTACGACGGCCCCAAACCGCAGTTCCGCGAAAGCGCCATCGTCCTCTTCGCCGACTCCGTGGAGGCGGCCAGCCGCACCCTGCGGAAAATCACTCCACAAAGCATTGAGGAGTTGATCGACAAACTCATCAACGACCGCATCGACGACGGCCAACTCGACGAATGTCCGCTCACCTTGCAGGAAGTTTCCCTGATCAAAAAAAGCTTCGCCTACACCACCCTCAACATGCTGCACAGCCGGGTCGATTATCCGGACGACGGCAAAGCCGCCGCCAAAGCCGCTGATGAAAAACGGAAGAAAGACGCTCCTGCGGAACCAGTGTCCGGGTCTTAACTACTCCGCCGCCAAGGTCCGCACCGTCATCCGGGCATTGGACGAAGCCGCTTTATTTCCGGCGGCGCCGGGCGAACTCTCGGTGGTCTTTCTCGACGACCGGCGCATCGCCCGCCTGCACGGGGATTTCATGGAAGACCCAACGCCCACCGACGTGATCACCTTTCCCGGTTGTCCGGAAATGGATTCCGGGGGAGAGATTTGCGTTTCGGCGGAACATGCATTCCATTTCGCGCGTCAAAGGTCTCTTGATTTTTCAAGAGAAGTCACGTTGTATCTCGTCCACGGATACCTTCATCTCGCTGGATTTGATGACATCCATCCCGCCGCCAAGCGCCGCATGAGGCGGGCTGAGAAGAAAGCGATGGCCTTTCTTGAATCCAGCCATCATATTCCAGATTTCACCTACGCCGATAATCGCCATGAGCCATTCTGAGTCCAGATCCCTGCTTTCCTCCCTTCGCAGCGCGTTTCTCGCGGGGATTGTCTTGCTGGCTCCGATCGCCGTTACCCTCTACGTATTTAACATTCTCGTGACCACGATTGGCGGCGGATTCCGCAGTTTCGTGATCTCGGTGGCCCCTCCGGCTATCGTGCCCTCCGCTTTGTTGGAACCGAGGCAGCTCATATTCTGGAACATCATGGGGACGCTGGCGGTGATCGGTTTCGTCACCCTTCTCGGTTATGTCTCCCGCTGGGTGCTCGGCCGGTTCTTCTTCAACACGACCGACATGGTCATTGCCCGCCTCCCGTTCATCAGCACGGTTTACAATGCGGTAAAGCAGATCGTGCAAACCTTCAGCACCCAGCAGAAGGCGATTTTCCAACAAGTGGTGATGGTCGAATACCCGCGCAAAGGGGTCTTTGTTCTCGGCTTTCTCACCAGCACCAACAAGGGGGAAACGCAGCATAAAACCGAAGGCAACCTGCGCAACATTTTCGTGCCAACCACGCCCAACCCAACCAGCGGCTTTTTGCTCATGGTTCCCGAGGAGGAAATTATCGAGCTGGAAATGACCGTCGGGGAAGGCATGAAACTGATCATTTCGGGCGGCGCGGTGGTCCCTCCCTACCGTGAACCGGTCCCCGGCCCCCCGCCGCGGGTGCCCGGCCGGGAACAGCCGGTTCCGGTAAAATAAGGTCCGCCCGTGGCCGGCCGCTCCCTCGAAACGGAAGCCATCCTGCTTTCCGCCCGGCTCTCGGGCGAGCATGGTCGGCTGCTGACTTTTTTCGCTCCCGTCCACGGCCTGTTGACCGCCCATCACCGCCGTTCGGCCCGGGGAAACAAGCCGGTGCCGGATTTGTTCGACCACGCCGGTCTCGTGCTGGAGAAAAACTCGGGGGATTTGTGGTTCGTTCGGGAATACCGGGTTATCCGGCGGCACGCCGGCCTGGGCCGCGATTACCGTGTTCTCACCCTCGCCAGCCGTTTCGCCCGGGTCTTGGAAAACCATCTCTACGATGAGACCGCGGCCAACGCCCTCGCCGCCCGCCTGCCGGAGGTGCTGCGGGCGTGGGAACAAGGGGCGCGACCGGATTCGGTTTACCTGAAAGCCTTGTATCTATTCGCCCGCGACGAGGGTTTGCCGGTGCGCGGAGAATGGATCGCCTCCCTTTCCCCGAGCGACCGGGAGGACGTTCTGAATATCCTAAGGCAACCGGCGGACGCGCAAACCACACCCCGGCCCGCCGTCGAACGCCTAACCTCCCTGCTGGAAACCTACCTCAGCCGGGAACACGACATCCGTTTCCCGCCGCATTGAATCACCCCCCGGCCGCTCACGGCTCCCCGGGCCGGACGTGGATGGGATTGCTCCAGGCGTGGGAGTCTCCGGTTTCGCCGTGGCGCGTGGCCTTGACGCGGATCCATCGGTCGTCCGGCGACACGTTGTATTCGGCGGTGGTGGCGTCGGTCACGCGGTGAATGAATGGTTCGCGGTCCAGTTCGTGACGGGTGTAGTAGTTGTGGGAGACGTTGATAAAATCGATGGTGCAGGGATGATCGGTTTCAACCCGAAGGGTGCGGCCGTCCACGCGAATGTTGGTGAACGAAGGGGGAGTCGGATGATCGGTGCGGATTCTGCCGGCCGCGAAGAAATTGCCCGCCCGCAATGCCTCCAGCACATCGGCGTCCGTCAGGTTTTGCCGATCAGCGGTGCTGTTGATGACGACAAAGCCACGGTCGAGCGTGGAATTGGGATTGCGGTGGAAATCATCGACCGCGATCACCTGGATTTCTTTGCCGGACAACAGGGCCGCGTCCACCTTGTAGGGATAGTCCACGCCCGGCGTTTCGGTTATGTAAGTGCCGCCATTGTGGATTTCCATGCCGTCGAAATCCAGAGCCGGGTCAATGACCTGGTGCCGGTCCCAACCCCGCCGGTGACGCGCGGCGGCGTCATACGGATGGGCCAGCCAGGCCGCCCCGCCGTCAAGACGGGCCTGGCGGATTTGGGCCGCCCGGTTGAGCATCCCCTCCTCATGATAGATGGAGTCAATGCCGACCGCGATCATGTGATCCCAGCTTTGGGTGCGGTTGCCGGAATATTCAACTCCGGGCAGGAAAACGATGTTGTGCCCTCCCGGATCCTCCAGCGTCGGCGTCCAGCTCATGTGATCGTGGTCGGTAATGGCGACGGCGGCGTAGCCAATGGCTTCATAGGCGCTCATCACCCAGCTCGGGTCATGGTCGCCGTCACTCAGATTTGTGTGGGAGTGCAGCTGCACCTTGTGTTGGTGCCCGGAAAAATCATAGGGGCTGTCGAGGTGGAAAGCCCCGGAGGCCGGAATTTCGATCCAATCCGGGTTTTCCGGAATAAACGGTTCTCGCGTGTCGGCCACCTCCACCGGCTCACCGGGCGGGGCGGTTCCACGCAACACGACTCCGCCGAAAGAATAACCGAAACCGGCGTCGGCCAAATGGGTCGCCTCCCCGAAGGTTTGGGTTTCCGCATCCCAGTCCACCGACCAGAGGCCGCTTTCTCCGATGTCCATGGTGCCGGTTCCCTGCGTGTAAAACAGGGTCACGTTGCCGTTGCGCTCAAAAACATCCAGGTGCACCTGCCCGCCGGCGGTCGCATGGGACTGGTTTTCCCCATCGAGACGATTCCAAACATCCCCTTCCGCCCCTTCCCGCTCAAAAACCTCGATGACATGGTTGTTGCCGATGAACACAATCCCTTCGTTCAAAAACGCGAAATCGCCGTAGCCGCCCTGCCTGCGGTCCCAGCCTCTGCCTCCGGCGGCGGCGATATTGATTCTTTCGATTTCCCCGCTCTTGGGCAGGCCGGGCGGGTCGGTGCGGTAGAGACCGCGGGTGCTGGCCGCCGACCGGGTAAACCAAAGCGTGTCGAATTGGACCGCGATGTTGCGGTAGTGGTGGGTAACATCCAGCACCTGGGTGGCCGCGGCGGCGCCATGCTCGATGTAATGAATTCCACCCGAGGAGCCCACCGCCCAGTATCCGCGGCCGTCCAGGGAAACCGCCGCGCGGTAATGCCCGTCCGCCTCATCGGCGGGCACGCGGGTGGAGGTGTCGAACGCGTGGTCCTCAAGCGAAAACCGGGCAATCACCTGGGGGGCGTTTTCGCGAAGCCGCCCCACCTCCTGATCCCTGCCGGTGAAAACAAGGTAATTTCCATCGTGGGAAATCCGCAGCCCTCCGGTGCCTGGAGCCGCCGTCACGGAGTTCACCCGCGCCGCGCCGGTGGACGGCGCCTCCCACCGCTCCACCAGGCCGACCCGGGAACCGTCCACGGAAAACCGCAGCAACGCCTGGGGTATGCCAACGTGGTTGGCCAGCGTCATCCCGTCGCCAAGCCGCAGCACGTAAAGACCGTGGAGTTCCGCACCCCCTTTTGGCGCCGTTTGCGCGGGTTCCGCGGAGGGTCCCTCCGGCGCGGAGTTGCCGGCGTGGGGTTGCCGCTCGCAGGCCGCGAACAAACCGGCGGCCAAGGCCGCTGGCAAAAGGAATTGAAAACCGGGAATTTTATGAAACATGGTCATGGGTAATGGGCTTTGGATACTCAAACAACTCTTCAGGCAAAACCACGGTCGTTGACCGTTCCCTTGCACTGGATGGGACGGATAACAAAAACACACCCCGCGGCGCAAGCCTCCATCGTGACACCCCGTTCCCCTGTTTCCAACTTCGTCAATTTTCCATCGACAAACCGAAGGCGTCGGCCTTGGATGGCCGGCGTGCCTTTTCCGCTGACAAAGCAGGAACGCCGGGCGCTTTCGGTGTTGGCGTTTCTCCTCGCGCTGGGCTTGCT
>PXDN01000110.1 GCA_003566375.1 Opitutia bacterium | reverse complement strand
GTGTCCCGCATCCTTCGATGTGCCCGTATCGCCAGTTTCGCCGATTCACCATCTCTGACAATGCGCGCCAACCGCCGCACCCCCTTGGTAGGGCACGGCTACGGATCACAGACCGCCGTCCCAAGACCCCCCGAGGAAATCGTGATTGCCTCCATTGGCGGGATGTCTGATCTGAGCAATCGGCTGGATCCCGAGCGCGGCCAAAAAACCGGCTTTTATCTCGACCAAATCCCCCACTACTCGCGAGTGGCGGCGCGGGCGGGCGGCAAACGGGTGCTGGATTGTTTTTGCAACCAAGGCGGTTTCGCCCTGCGGGCCGCCCGAGCCGGAGCCGTGGAGGTACTCGGCATCGACAGCTCGGCGGAGGCGGTGGAGACGGCCCGGTCCAACGCCCTTGCCAACCAGCTGGAGGCGGCGTTTTCCGAAGCCAACGTGTTTGATTTTCTGCGGCAGGACGAACGGCAGTGGGACTTGATCATTCTCGATCCGCCCCCGTTTGCCAAGGCGCGTGGCGACGTCGATGCCGCCTTCCGCGGTTACAAGGAAATTCACCTGCGGGCGATGAAGCGACTCTCGCCGGGCGGTTTGTTGGCAACCTACACCTGTTCCCATCAAGTTTCGCAGGAGATGCTGCTCGGGGTCGTTGGCGCGGCCGCCGCCGATGCCCGCCGCGGAGCCCGGGTGCTGGAATTTCATCATCAGCCGGCGGACCACCCGGTGTTGCCGGTCATGCCGGAAAGCGAATACCTGCGCGGGCTGTTGCTCGAAATCGAATAACCGTTATTTTAAAATTCATGCCGTTCCGCCACATCATTTCCACGCGTTCTATCCGAAATTTTGCTACCCTGTGCCTGGCCGGATTGTTTCTACTCGCCGCCACCGGCTGCAACACCCTGGACCGCCGGATTCAACAAAACGCCGATTTCATTGCCACGCTCGATCCGGAGGATCAGGAGTTGATCCGAGCGGGAAAGGTGGGGCTGGGATTCACCCCGGAAATGGTCCAAATCGCCTGGGGCAAACCGGACCGCCGCCAAACCTCGATCACGGAAAAAGGCCAAACCGGGGCATGGATTTACGTCACCCGCGGCAGCCGCTACGACGGTCGCCGATTCGTTGGCTATGAGCGGGACACGATTTATGACCGGCGAAGCAACACTTACCGCACCTACACACGTCCGGTCTATGTCACCACCTACCGCACCATTGAGAGCGAAAGCGCCCGCGTCGAATTCAAGGACGGCGTGGTCACCGCCATCACCACGACCGAACGGTAGGCGAAAAGCCGTCCACGCCACGGGCGGCTGCGCGCGGTAAATCATTGGGCCGGATCCGTGAAGCCGGCCTATTTCGCAAGGAGGCGGGCGATGAGTTCGTTGCGGCTGGTTACTTTGAATTTGCCGAAGACGGCGTGCAGCTGGTTGCGCACCGTGGCCGGACTCTTGCCGAGGAGGGCGGCGATTTCCGCCGTGATTCCATAGAAGGTTCAGGGAAGAAAAAAGTTCGGCGGCGGGCGGGAGTTGTGCAGGCTGGGAAGGCCATGAGTTTTAGCCATCGCCGCCGAATCCATTTTGCCGACACCGACGCGGCCGGGGTCGTTTTTTTCGCCCGCTACCTGGCGATTTGCCATGAGGCTTACGAGGAGGCGTTGCGCGCCGAAGGGATCGACTTGAACCGGTTTTTCGGCGAGGAGGGCATCATCATCCCGATCGCCTCCGCCCGCTGCGACTACCTGCGCCCGCTTCACTGCGGAGACGAGGTGGAGGTGAGACTCTCCCCCACCCGCTCGGCCCCGGCGGAATTCACCCTCGACCACGAGATGGTTTCCCTGTCCAACGCCGGGAAAACCGTCGCCCGCGCCCGCACCACCCATGTTTGCATCGACAGCGCCACCCGCCGCCGCAAACCGCTGCCGGAGAAATTCGCCGCCTGGACCGGAGAAGTCGTTGTTGCCGGAACCGAAACCGGCCCCCAGACTTGAACGGCATGGATAAGAAAACCGTCGCCGCCGTTTTTTCCGAGATCGCCGTCCTGCTGGAGTTGGAGGGAGCGAATCCCTTCAAAGTGCGGGCCTACCAGAGCGGCGCCCGCGCGCTCGAATCACTGGACGGGGATTTGCGCGAGCTGGCGGAGTCCGGCCAACTGGGAAACATTCCCGGCCTCGGCAAAGCCTTGGTCGAGAAGGCGGAGATTTTACTCGAAACCGGGCGGTTGCCGTATCACGAGGAGTTGAAAGCCTCGGTGCCCCCGGGCCTGATCGAGATGCTGGAGATTCCGGGCCTGGGACCGAAAAAAATCAAAGCCATCCGGGACAAACTCGACATCACCACCTTGGAGGGCCTCACCAAAGCCTGCGAAGACGGACGGGTGGCGGCGTTGCCGGGCTTTGGGCAAAAGAGTCAGCAGAAAATCATTGAGGGCATTCGCAACCGCGAGGCCTACGGCCGCCGCCACCTCTGGTGGAAGGCGCGGGAAACGGCGGAACCCATTCTGGAGGGCCTGCGCGGACTGTCCGCCGTCGAGCGGGCGGAACACGCCGGCAGCCTGCGGCGCGGTTTGGAAACGGTAGGGGATCTCGATTTCATCGTCGCCTCCCCCGAACCGGGCCCGGTCATGGAGTGGTTCACGTCAATGGATGGGATTTTGGAAGTGACCGCCCGCGGCGAAACGAAATCCAGCGTGCGCCTGGAAGGAGGGCTGCAAGCCGATTTGCGGGTGGTGCCGCCGGAGCAGTTCGTGTTTGCGCTGCACCATTTCACCGGATCGAAGGACCACAACGTAAAAATGCGCCAGCGCGCGCTCTCGCGCGGTTACAGCCTGAGCGAATGGGGGCTCACCCGCAAGGAGGGCGGCGGAAAGGAATCGGCCGAACCCCCGGTGCGGGTGGCGGACGAGGCGGAGCTGTTTCGGTTTTTGGGTCTTCGGGAGATTCCACCCGAACTGCGCGAGGGCATGGGGGAAATCGAGGAAGCGGAGGAGCGCGACCTGCCGGACCTGGTGAAACCAACCGACATCCGCGGGGTGTTTCACAACCACACCAACGCCTCCGACGGCCACGCCACTTTGGCGGAAATGGCACGGGCGGCCAAAGAATTCGGTTGGGAATACCTCGGCATCGCCGATCATTCCAAGGCCAGTTTCCAAGCCAACGGCCTCAGCGCCGAACGGCTGGAACGCCAGGTGGCGGAAATCCGCCGGCTGAATGAATCCGGCGAGGCCGGCATCCACCTGTTCAGCGGGCTGGAATGCGACATTCTGCCCGACGGATCGCTCGATTTCGGCGACGATGTGCTGGGCAACCTCGATTACGTGGTGGCCTCGGTGCACTCGTCATTCTCCCAAAGCGAGGAGGACATGACTCGCCGAATCATCCGCGCGGTCGAGCACCCGCTCGTGACCATGCTGGGGCATTTGACCGGACGGCTGCTGCTGATGCGGGAAGGCTACCGGGTGGACGCGGCCAAGGTCATCGACGCGGCGGCGGCCAACAACGTGATCATCGAAATCAACGCCCACCCCCGCCGGCTCGACATGGATTGGCGTCTCTGGCGCCGGGCCTCGCAAAAAGGAGTGCTCGCCAGCATCAACCCGGACGCCCACGACACCGGCGGTCTCGCCTACTACGAAGCCGGGGTGGTCACCGCCCGCAAAGGCTGGCTAACCGCCGAACAAGTTTTCAACACCCGCCCCCTCGCCAAAGTCAAAGACTGGCTGGATAAACGAAAAGCGCCGGCCTGACCCTCTTCCGCGGCGGTGCTTCCCCTTCCCGCATCAGGTGGTCTAAAAAATTCGGGTTGCCGAATATGCGTTATTCCGTATATTCGCCAATATGAATTCAGAAATGGTGCGGGTCTATCAATGCCTGTGTGACGAAACCCGGTTGCGCATTCTCAATCTGTTGCTCGACGGCCCTCTCTGCGTGTGCCACCTGACGGAAATTCTCGGGGTGGCGCAACCCAAGGTCTCCCGTCACCTGAAAGCGCTGAAAGCGGGACGGGCCTTGAAGACCGAGCGTTTTCGCAATTGGACCATCTGCCGGTTGCCGGAGGAGCGAAGCCCGTTGCTGGAAGCCAACTTGAAATGCCTCCAGGACCTGCGCGGCGACCTCAAGGTATTCAGCCGGGATTTGGCGAAACGAACGAAATTGCTGAAAAAAATCAATTCCATGAAGGGCTCCGACATTCCGGCCCGCCTGCGCGGCGGCTGTTAAATTTCCAACCAAAAAATCATTCAATCATGAAAACCATTCAAATCTACGATCCTCCCATGTGCTGCTCGACCGGAGTTTGCGGACCGCAAGTGGACCCGGTGCTTCCCTTGTTCGCCGGCATGCTTTCCCAAATCGGCGGCTGCGGCGTGACCATTGAGCGCCACAACCTTGCTCAACAGCCGGCGGCTTTTGCCAAAAACCCGGAGGTCAGGGCCATTTTGGAAAAAGAGGGAACGGAGTCCCTGCCCCTTATTTTCATCGATGGGCAACTCGAACTGAAAGGCCGTTATCCACAACCGGCCGAAAGAAGCGCGTGGGTTGGCCGCGCGCGGGATGGCGAACAAGTCAAGGTGGCGGATTGATCACGCCGGGGAAATGCCGTCAACCGGGTTGATGGGATTCTCCCTCTCACTTGCGGAATTTTTTTTCAATGACGACCGATAACAACTCTCCCTTCAATCCGCTACCGGTGCGGAGGCTTCTCGAAAGAGCCCCCCGCCACCTGTTCTTCACGGGAAAAGGCGGGGTGGGCAAAACCTCCCTCGCCTCGGCAACCGCGCTTGCCCTCGCGGAGTCCGGCAAACGGACGCTCCTGATCAGCACCGACCCGGCGTCCAACCTCGATGAGGTGCTTGGCTTGGAATTGACCCGGGAGGCGCGGGCGGTGCCGGGAGCGGACCGGTTGTTTGCCCTGAACATCGATCCGGAAGCGGCAGCGGCCGCCTACCGCGAAAAAGTGGTCGGTCCGATGCGCGGCCTCCTTCCCGAGACGGCCCTTCGCGAAATGGAGGAGCAACTCTCCGGCGCCTGCACGATGGAGATCGCCGCCTTTGATGAGTTCACCGCCTTCTTGGGTGGCGACGGCCCGGGCGATTACGACCATATCGTTTTCGATACGGCTCCGACCGGACACACCCTCCGTCTCATGGCGCTTTCGCAGGCGTGGACGACCTTTTTCAACGAAAACACGAGCGGCAACTCCTGCCTCGGCCCCCTTGCCGGGCTCGGTAAGCAGCGCTCTCTTTACGCGGAAGCCGTCGAGGTTCTAAAGGATTCGGAAAAAACCCGCGTTGTTCTCGTGAGCCGCGCGCAACGGGCCGCCCTCAAAGAAGCCCGCCGCACCTGGCGGGAACTGGGCGACCTCGGCGTGAGTAACCAATGCCTCGCCCTCAACGGATGGTTTGCGCCGGTCCATGCGGACGATCCGGTTTCCCGCCACTGGGCGGAGCGACAGAGCCGGGCGGTTGACGGCGAAAGCGGGTTTCTTCACTCCCTTCCGCTCTACCGCGCTCCTTTGCTCCCGTCCAATTTGATCGGCTTGGATGTGCTGCGCGCGTTTTTCCAGGATCCGGAGCACGCCGCCGGAACCGCTTTTGCGGATGGAACGGACGACTCCGCGCCGGCCTTGCCCGGGATCGACGAACTGGCCGACCGCCTTGCACCTCAAGGGCGCGGCGTCATCCTCACCATGGGGAAGGGCGGGGTGGGCAAGACGACGGTCGCCGCCGCCCTTGGCCTTGCCCTTGCCGAACGCGGGGCCAACGTGCGGCTCTCCACGACCGATCCGGCGGCCCACCTTGCCGATGCCTTCGGCGATACCAAAGGCGGCTTGGAAATCGAACGCATCGATCCCAAGGCGGAAACCGAGGCGTATGTCGGGGAAGTCCTCGCGCAGCAGCCCGCTGACATGGACCCCGACAGCCGCGCCCTCCTCGAAGAGGACCTGCGCTCCCCCTGCACCGAGGAGATCGCGGTGTTCCGTGCTTTCGCGCGCACCGTTGCCAGAGGGGCGGACAGCATTGTCGTCCTCGATACCGCGCCTACCGGACACACCCTCCTTCTTCTCGACGCCACGCAGTCCTACCATCGCGAGCTGGGCCGCCAGAGCCGCACGACGAAGCACTCGGAGGCCATCGAAAAACTTCTCCCGCGCCTGCGTGACCCCGGCTTCACTCGGGTTTTGCTCGTCACCTTGCCGGAAGCCACTCCGGTGCATGAGGCCGCCGCCTTGCAGGATGACCTGCGCCGCGCGGAAATCGAACCGCACGCGTGGATCATCAACCAGAGTATGGCCGAAGTGGGTACCCGCGAGCCCGTCCTCGCCGCCCGCGGCCGCGCCGAGATCCGCTACATCCACGAAGTCCTCGACACCCATGCAGCCGGTCCGGTTTACAGCATTCCGTGGAGCACCGTAGAACCAGTGGGCACCGAAGGACTCAAAGCCCTTTCCCAAAACGAGCGAAAGGAGTTGGCCCGATGAAGGAGGATATGTTGGAGCGCGCACCGCTCGTTTTTTCCCATCAATCCCACCTGCTCTTTCAACCAACACCCAACACCCAACCCATGACCACCTACGTCTACGAAACGATTCCCTCCAAGGAGGGCGAGGAGCCGGCGTTCTTCGAGATCCGGCAAAGCATGAACGAGGCCCCGCTCGAGAAGCATCCCGAGACGGGCCAACCCATACGCCGCGTCATCCTCGGCGGCTACGGGCTCATGAAGAAAGGAGAAAGCGCCCCAGCCAGCGACTGCGGCCCAAGCTGCGGGTGCTGCTGAACCATCCATCCTCCAACCTGATTTCCGACCATGGACAAACCCACCATCCTCATTCTCTGCACCGGCAACTCGTGCCGCAGCCACATGGCCGAGGGAATCCTCCGTCACGCCGCGGGCGATCTCTTCGATGTCCACAGCGCGGGATCCAATCCCGCCGGCTACGTCCATCCCATGGCGATCGAAGCGCTCAAGGAAATAGGCATCGATATCTCGGGGCACACCTCGAAGCATATGAACGACTTTCTCGACC
>PXDN01000299.1 GCA_003566375.1 Opitutia bacterium | reverse complement strand
GTTCACCTATCGGACCGCGTTTCAGGCCGGCATATCTCAATTGGCAGAGCAACGGTTTTGTAAACCGTAGGTTGTGGGTTCGAGTCCCATCGCCGGCTCCATTTTTTCCCCCCCCCGTTTTCCATGCGGATTCTCTTCTTCCGGTCATCCGGCAAGGCCGGATGCCACTATCGTTCCGGGAAAACCGACAGGAAAAGCCGTAGCTGGCCGACCGCCCAAATCCGGCCACTCCCGGCAAATGCGATGCCTGTTTGCCGCGGTTGGCCAAATCGACCTTGCCGAGGCGGGGTTCGCCGCTTTCGATGGTTCGCTTATGGACATCTGGTTTGATTTGGCAAAAGAGATCGACGCGCTGACCGCCTCCGCGGCGGTGGAAATGGAGGAATTTGACGAATCCTTCGCGCCCGACACGCGCATGGCCGATCCCCGTTTCGGCGATTATCAGGTCAACGGCGTGCTCCCTTACGCCAAAAGCAACCGGACGAATCCCCGCGCTTTGGCCGAAAAACTGGTGGCCCGCCTGCGCGGCGCCGGCATCGACCCGGAGTATCTCGAACTCACCATCGCCGGTCCCGGCTTCATCAATTTCACGTTCACCCCGCGTTTCCTCACCGACTGGCTCAAACGCTACGCGAGCGGCGAGGCGTTGCGGGAAGCTGCTTCGGCCCTGCGCGGGGGCCGCCGCACCGTTGTCGATTTCCCCAGCGCCAACACCGCCAAACAACCTCACATCGGCCACCTGCGGCCCATGGTCATCGGCGAATCGGTCGCCCGCCTGCTCGAGTTTTGCGGTGCCCAAACCGTTCGCGATAACCACCTCGGCGATTGGGGGACCAATTTCGGCACCCTGATCATGAAGATCAAACAGGACGGCATCCGCCTGGAGGATCTCGGTGCCGACGCCCTGCCCCTGCTCGACCGCCTTTACAAAGAGGGCAGCCAATTGGAGCGGGACAACCCGGAGCTTCGCGACATCTCCCGCGCCGAATTGGTCAAACTGCAAAACAGCGACCCCGAAAACACGGCCATCTGGCAAACCATCGTCGATATCTCCAAGAAAGCGTTTGAACGGATTTTCGCCGAAATGGATGTTCGCACCGATGTGACGCTCGGCGAATCGTTCTACCGCGACAAGGTGCAACGGGTTTACGACGAGCTGATTGAAATCGGTTTGGCCGAGGAGAGCGACGGCGCCCTGGTGGTGTGGCATGACGAGGTGCCCCGGTTTTCCCGGGACAACGAAAGGCCGAATCCGTTCAACATCCGCAAAAAGGACGGGGCCAGCAACTACGCCTCGACCGATCTGGCCACCGTGCTTTACCGGTTGGATGAATTCCAGGCCGAGGAGATCATCTACCTCACCGACTCGCGCCAGCGGGACCATTTTCAACAACTGTTTTTGACCACCCGCAAGTGGTTCGAAAAGACTGGACGCCCCCTCCCCGACCTGCACCATGTCTGGTGGGGCGCCATCCTCGGACCGGACAAAAAACCGTTCAAAACGAAATCCGGCGAAGCCGTCCAATTGCGGGAATTGCTCGACGAAGCCCGCTCCCGCGCCTTCGCGGTGGTAACGGAGAAAAGTCCGGGCCTGCCCGAAAGCGAGCGGCGGGCCATCGCTGAATCGGTGGGCATCTCGGCGGTCAAATACGCCGACCTTTCCTCCAACCGCACCCAGGATTACGTATTCAGCTGGGAACGCCTGCTCAGTTTTGACGGCAACACCGCTCCCTACCTGCTCTACGCGGTGGCCCGCATTCACAGCATTTTCAGCAAACTCGACGGAGGAAAGGACGGCACGGACGAAGCCGCGGCCAGCCCGGTCGAAACGGAGACCGAAATTGCGCTGGCCCGCAAATTGATCGGGTTTGTCAGCGTGTTGAAGCAAGCGGCCAGCGACCTGCGCCCGCATTTCATCTGCACCTACCTGTTTGAATTGGCGGGCACCTTCAGTTCGTTCTATAACGCCGACCGGGTGCTGGTGGACGACGCGCCCACCCGCGCCCGCCGGTTGATGCTCTGCCGCCGCACGCTGCTGATCCTGGAAACCGGCCTGCGCCTGCTCGGCATCACCCCGCTGAAGCGGATGTGATCAGGCCGGGGGACCCGTGGATCGCATCGACACCCTTCCCGATGGCGAACAGGAACCATTCCAACGCTGGCTCCAGCGCCAAACCCGCCCCGTCATTCCGGATGAATTTGACGGCTCCGAAGATCCCGACCCGTGCGCCTACGCCTGGGACTACGCCCGCTGGATCGCGGACGAACGGCCGAACCAGCTCTCCGACCCTTACCACACATGACCGCTAAAACGGCCCGCCCCTGTCTCTGTTGCCATTCGGCAGAAAATCCGCCATGTTTTCCTCATGAAGACAACGACGTTATCCGCACATTTTGACGGCGAGAAGATCGTGCTGGAGGAGTCGCACGATTTGAAGCCCAACACCCGGCTGCTGGTGACGATCCTGCCAGACACGGAACGACAATCCCTGGAGGCCTTCCGAAATGATTGGTATTCCGCCGGTGAACAGGCGCTCGCTGGAGCTTACGGACCTGATGAGCCTAAATACGATGTGAGCATGGTAAAGGAGCCAAATCCGAATTATGAAGACCGGTGACCTCATTCTCGCCAATCTGCCTCAGGCGGATGGCATCAGAAAGCTCCGTCCGGCCCTCATCCTTTCATTTCTCCCGCCATTCCAGGACTGTCTCGTTTGCGGCGTGAGCACGCAGTTGCACCAAGCGGTTTCCGATTTCGACGAGGTAATTCGTCGCGAGGACAAGGATTTTTCCACCTCCGGCCTCCTCTCCGCCTCCGTGTGCCGTCTCGGTTTCGTCACGACCTTACCCCAACGCCGGATTGGAGGTGTCTTGGGAACGATCGATCCGTCCCGTCTGGAACGCCTTCAGAACCGGCTCGCCCGCCACCTAACCAAAACCGGATGATTCCCCATTTCCACTGACACCTTGTCCCACTTCGGCCTCGGTCTCTTCGGCCCGTCAATTTCAGATTCAAACGACCATCCATGAAACACATTCCCTTGAAACCGATATCCATCAAAAACCATCCGCAGCTTAACGAGCGGTGGCTTCAAGCCGTGATTGAATCCGATCCTGGAATTCTCGGTTTGGGCGACGTTGTGGTAAAGGACCGCGAACGAAAATGGCCTACGACCGGCGAAACGGCACCTAATCACCGGAAATCGGCACTCAATTCTTTTTTCCTTCGCGTCCTTCGAGTGCTTGATCCCGCCTCCGCGGGAGGGCGGTTAAATGCCACATGAACTTTATCACCACCCTGGAAAAGCTTATCTCCGCCTTCGACGAAGTCGAGGTGCGCTGCGCGCTCATCGGCGGCTTCGCAATGGCAATGCGCGGCGTCCAGCGGGCGACAGTCGATCTGGACTTCATCCTGATGCTGGACGACTTGGACAAGGCCCATCGCATTCTTGAAAAACTCGGTTATGAACGGGGCTTCAAAAGCGAGAATGTCTCCCATTACTTTTCCAATGACTCCAGCCTCGGCCGAATCGATCTCCTCCATGCCTTTCGCGGCCCGACGCTCAGTATGCTCGATCGCGCGGACCGACTCGAACTCGCCCCTTCATTGCACGTGCCTGTGGTGCAGAACGAGGATATCATCGGTCTCAAGATCCAGGCCGCCGTCAACGACCGAAAACGGAGCGCGTTGGATTGGGTGGATATCCGCTTGCTGATCGAACATTGCGCGGACACGGGCAAGCAGCCAAACTGGGATTTGATTGCCGACTATCTGGAGATTTTTCACTTGGAGAGTAAACTCACTGAAATGAAGGAATGGTATGGAACGACTAACCAGGAATGACCGGGAAGCCTTTCGCGAGCTGACGAAACGGGGATGGATTCAGTCCCCGGAGGAGCGGAGTCCTCGGTTTGTAGAAGATTCACCCGCGGCCCGGGAAGCCTACTGCCACTGGGCGACAGAAGCCTCCCGTTTTTTCAAAGGCGCCAAACCCGTGCGCTTCCATGGTAGCCAGTGGAAGCTGTAGACTCCTCCTCCGCCTGGCACCGTGTGAGAGTCCGCTGGCGAAACGACCGGATAGTGGGCCGCAACAGGCGGAGTTTTTCTAGTCCATGAGAGCCTGATGCAGGAAGAGTGATCTCTGCTTTCGACTTGACGCTTTGGGGTCACTGCTGGATTTATCGCCCAACGTTCTTTAAATCATCAATGTAATTGGGGAATTACTGCTTAATTGAGCTTGGAATTCCAAAATCTCAGGCAATTTTAGATATTTGAAGCTTGATAACAGGGTGCCAAAAAAACATAAATGATTTAAGGATACTATTTTGCCGGGATAGCTCAGTTGGTAGAGCAACGGTTTCGTAAACCGTAGGTCGTGGGTTCGAATCCCATTCCCGGCTCCATCCTTAAGCCTCTAAAAAACAACGTTTTAATCGTGCCAATCCGCTTCAACTGAAGGCTTAAAGGCGGTCGATTGACCTACCCCCTTTGCCGGTTTGCGAATCGAGCGTGAAACAGACGCCGCTCAGTCGTCGCCCCGGTTTACCACCTCGCGGAATATTTCGGGATGGGTCGCGGCCATTTTCAGCGCAAGTCGGGCCGGACCCGGAGGTTTCGAGCGTCCTTGTTCCCAGTTCCGAAGGGTTCCGACCTTCACACCCAGGGTTCGCGCAAAAACTTCCTGGCTTACACCAAGTCGCCTGCGGGCGGCCGAGGCACTCCCAAGACGCGCCCGGCGCTTCATCGACGGGGGAAGCGGTCTCCTTTCGTCCAAGTGCCATTTGACGGCGAGCTCGATGGCTTCGCGAAGGTTTGCTTCCGCTTCTTCACGGGTTTCGCCATGGCAGCCGCCACCGAACAGTTCGGGGCATCGTCCGATGAAGAGGCTGTCCTCGTCGCTCCATTTCACCGAGCCTTTGAATTGGTCGGCCAGCTCTTTGATTTTGCGGTTTTTCATTCGGAAATCCCCTTAAGAAAGTTCCTCAGATCTCGTTCCTGGTAAGGTTTCGCCGGAGTTATCCGCAAGGGAAATCCACCAGGTCATACGGCGAAACAGCGAACTGTGAATTTCCCGATTCGGGCGCGTGAAACGCGCGCCCAGCAAGTGCCTCAAACTTCCACCGGCTCGGTCTCTTCAACGGCGGGAGCTTGAACAGGCTCGCCTTGATCCCGGCTGAACTTCATCGAAATCACTTTCGAAACCCCTTTTTCCTCCATCGTCACTCCGAAAATGGCCTGGGCCTCGCGGATGGTACGCTTGTTGTGGGTAATGATGATGAACTGGGATTGCGCGGTGAATTGTTTCAACATGTCGGTGAACCGGCCGATGTTGGCCTCGTCGAGCGGGGCGTCCAACTCGTCCAGGACGCAGAAGGGACTCGGCTTCACCATGTAGATGGCAAACAGCAGGGCCACCGCGGTCATGGTTTTTTGGCCGCCGGACAGCAAAAAGATGCTTTTCAGTTTCGTGCCGGGCGGCTGGGCAACCACCTCCACGCCGGACTCGAGCACGTCTTCGTTTTCCAACAAATGCAGGGCGGCATGGCCCCCGCCGAAGAGCGACTGGAAGGTGTGGGTGAAATTCTTTTGGATTTGGGCGAAAATCTCCTGAAACTGGGCCTGGGATCGCTGGTTGATATCGTCGATGGCCGCCAGCAACTCATCGCGGGAGCGAACCAAGTCATCGCTCTGGCCGGTGAGAAACGCGAACCGCTCTTTCAACTCGGCGTATTCCTCGATCGCCACCAGATTGACCGGCCCCATCGACTGGATGCGGGAGCGCAGGGCCTGGACCTCCGTTTTGATCTCCTCCCAATTGGTCGCCTCCATCGCCGCGCGGGCCTCGTCGGTGAGCGGGCCGCGGGCGGATTCTTCTTTTTCCGGTCCGGCGGATTCCTCCCCCTCCTCCTCCAGATCGAGGGGATGTTTGCCGCCGGGATCGTCGTCGGCCCGCCAGAGGGATTCTTTCCAATCGATGTTGTCGAGGTTGGCCTGGTACTCGCGTTCGGCCTCCTCGCGGAGAAACTCGATTTTGGAGCGGCGGCTGGCGAGGCGAACCTCCAGTTTGTTCAGTTCGCCCTGGGCCGCGTCCACCCGCTGGCGCACTCCGTGCAAACTTTTTTCCCACTCCCCGATTTCTTTTTCGAGAGCGGCAAAGGCCGCGCGCGCCTCTTCGACCTTGGCGGTCATGGTCTCCAGCTCGGCGGCCGCCCGCCGGCCGTCCTCCTCCCGGGTTTCGACCTCGCGGTGGAGATGGGAAATCTGATCCCGGATGGACACAACCTCGCCCCGGCGGTTTTCGCCGGACTGTTGCAGCTCGCGGCGGCGTTGCTCCAACTCGACCAATCCGCGGTCGAGAACCTCCAGCCGCTGGCGTTTCTCCGCCAAATCGAGCCGCACTTCGGACAGGGACTCCCTTTTGGCTTCGCGGGTTTCCCGCAATTCCAAAACGGCTTTTTCAGCATCGGCAATCTTCCGCTTCTGATCCTCCAGCAACTCTTCGGCGCGGCGGACCTGTTCGCGCAGTTTTTCCAAATCGGCGCGGCCTTTTTCCTGGCGGCCGCTGTTGCCGGAGCGCTCGTTTTGCAGGCGTTTCAGGCGGTTGGCCACATCCTCGCCGGCCCGGATCAACGCCCGCTCCTCGGCTTGGAGAGTGGACCTTTTCTCGCCGGCGGCCATGAGGGCGGCGCGCGCGCTTTCCACCTGGCGTTCCCCCTCGTTCAAGCGCTCGTTGCAGGCATCGGCGTCGGCCCGGAGTTTCTTGAGTTTCTTTTGCTGGGTGGCGATGTCGGCGCTCAACTCCTGGATTTCGTTGGCCCGCTGGAGAATGCCTCCGGCGGCGGCCTTGGCGTAGCCACCGAAAACCAGACCGCGCCGGTCGATCAGCTCGCCTTTCGGGGTGGCCACGTGCAGAAAGGAAAAGCCGGGGTTATCCTTCCAAAAGGAGAAGAATTCAGCCGGGTCTTCCACCCAATAACTCCCGGCCAACAAGGATTGCAACGGATGCGGGGTGCCGTTGTCCCCGCCGCATTCTATCAG
>PXDN01000331.1 GCA_003566375.1 Opitutia bacterium | reverse complement strand
GGTGGCCCGCGCCCATCGCGAACGGTTACGCCAAGAACCCGCCAACGGCTGAACAAACCGGGAAATTCCGGGTGCCGGTCGGGAGCCCGCGTTGCCGCGCAAAAAAACCTCCGCGGCCCCGGAGGACGGCGGAGGTTTTGAAAAAACCAAATGCGATGCGGCGGATCAGCCCAGCACTTCCCCGGGTTGGAAGAAGCGCTTGATTTCGGCTTCGGCGTTTTCCGGGCTGTCGGAGGCGTGCACCACGTTGCGCATCATGTCGGTGCCCATGTCGCCGCGGATGGTGCCCTTGGCGGCTTCCTTGGAATTGGTGGGCCCGAGAATTTCCCGCACCCGCTCGATGACGTTCTCCCCGCCGAGCACCATGATGATGACCGGGCGGGAACTCATGAACTCCTCAATCTCCGGAAAGAACGGCTTGTCCGCCACATGGGCGTAATGCTCTTTGAGCAAATCCGGCGTCAAGCGGGCCATTTTGCAGGCGCAAATGGCAAAGCCCTCGCGTTCGAAACGGGCGGTGACTTCACCCGCGTGTTTGTGCTCCATGCAATCCGGTTTTAGAATAATCAGCGTTTTAGCCATGCCAAAGGGGTTATAGACGGCCCCGCCCCGGTGAAAAGCCCTTTCCGCCGGGAAACGAAAAAAAACCGGGCCGGACCGGATGGAATTGACAATCCGCCGACCCGATGGAAACATTTGTTCATGGGTGAAGAGGAGGAATTGCGGGCGCGGCCGTCGATCCGCGGGCGGGGCAGCCGGGCCAATCCGGGCAACCGGTTTGAGTCGAGCCACTACGAACCCTCACCGGAGGAGGAGGCCGACCCGGGCAAACCGGCCACCGCTTTTTTGCCGGATTTCAGCGAAAGCCTCATCACGACCAACAACAGCCCGGACGTCGGTTTCACCCACAGCCTCAATCCCTACCGGGGCTGTGAGCACGGCTGCGTCTATTGCTACGCGCGGCCCACCCACGAGTATCTCGGGTTTTCCGCCGGATTGGATTTTGAAAGCAAAATCATGGTCAAGGAACGGGCTCCCGAACTCCTGCGGCGGGAGTTGTCGAAACCGGCTTGGACCGGCACTCCGCTGGCCATGAGCGGCGTCACCGACTGCTACCAGCCGGTGGAGAAACGGCTCCGGATCACCCGCCGGTGCCTGGAGGTGATGTCGGCCTTTCACCAGCCGGTCGGCATCATCACCAAAAACGGGTTGATCACCCGCGATCTCGATTTGCTGGGCGACATGGCCGCGCGGGGCCTGGTTCACGCGCATGTTTCCATCACCACCCTGCGCCCGGAACTAACGGCTAAACTGGAACCGCGCACCGCCCGTCCCTCCCTGCGCCTGGAGACAGTGCGGCAACTGGCCGCCGCCGGCATTCCGGTGAACGTGATGGCCGCGCCGGTTATCCCCGGGCTCACCGACACGGAGCTCCCGGCCATCCTGGAGGCCGCGGCGGAGGCGGGCGCCCGCTCGGCGGGTTACACCCTGCTGCGGTTGCCACTCGGGGTGGCGCCGTTGTTTGAGGATTGGCTCGATCGCCATGAACCCGGCAAGAAAGACCGCGTGCTCAGCCGCATTCGCGCCGTGCGGGGCGGCAAGCTCAACGACGCCCGCTTCGGTTCACGCATGCGGGGAGAAGGCGTTTTTGCCGAACAAATCCACACCCTCTTCAAAATCTCGGCCCGCCGTTGCGGGCTGGACCGGGGGCTGCCGCCGCTGCGGACGGACCGGTTTCAAGTGCCGGGAAAACCCCGCCAGCTTGAATTGGAATTGTGAAAAGCCCGATCCCTTGCGAACAAAAACCCGGTGGGAAGGGTTGCAACCCAATCCCAATACCTTCCTTTTGGGAATTGGCCACCATGAGCGAACCAGCAAACCAACTCACCGCCCGCGAACTCGCCCGCTACAGCCGCCACCTTGCCCTGCCGGAAGTCGGACGCGAAGGGCAGGAGCGGTTGCGCGCCGCCCGTGTTCTGGTGATCGGCGCGGGAGGATTGGGCAGCCCGGCCGCCCTCTATCTCGCCGCCGCCGGGGTCGGCACCCTCGGCATCGCCGAATTCGACCGGATCGAGGAGCACAACCTGCAACGGCAAATCCTGCACGACACCCCCTCGGTTGGCCAACCCAAAGGCGAGTCGGCCCGCCGCCGCCTGTTGGCGCTCAACCCGGGCGCGCGCGTCAATCTCCACGCCGAAGGGGTCACGGCGGAAAACGCCCGCGGGCTGTTCGCCGACTATGACATCATCGTGGACGGAAGCGACAACTTCGGCACCCGCTACCTGAACAACGACGCGGCTTTTTTCACCGGCAAACCGCTGGTTTACGGCAGCATTCTCCGGTTCGAGGGGCAGGTCTCCCTTTTCCACCCGGCGGGCGGCGGGCCGTGCTACCGCTGCCTCTTCCCGCGCCCCCCCGCGCCCGGCGCGGTCCCGAACTGCCAGGAGGCGGGGGTCTTCGGGGCGCTCTGCGGCATCATCGGTTCCACCCAGGCGATGGAGGCGCTGAAATGGATTCTCGGCATTGGCGAATCCCTCGCCGGACGCTTGTCGGTTTATGACGCCCTCGCCTCCCGGTGGAGAACCCTGCGGCTTAAACCGGACCCCGCCTGCCCCCTTTGCGGCGCGCACCCGGAAATCAAAGACCTGTATCCGGAACTTTACGCCTTTACCTGTGAACCACCCGAACCGAACACCGAAACCATGAAAAACGACAACACACCCTTGGAAATCGACGTGGTCGAAAGCCGCCGCCTCCTTTCCGATCACCCGGACGACACGCTCCTCCTCGACGTGCGCGAACCCCACGAGCGCGAAATCGCCACCATTGACGGCACCGCCTTTGTTCCGATGGGGGAATTACCCGAACGCTTGGAGGAGTTGCCCCGCGGCAAGCACATCCTCGTCCATTGCCACCACGGTGGACGGAGCCTGCGGGTCACCCAATATCTCCGCGCCCAAGGTTTCGCCCGCGTTTCCAACGTGGCCGGCGGCATCGACGCCTGGTCCCGCGAAATCGAACCGGAAATGCCGCGATACTGAGGCCAAGGCCGCACGCTGGAGATCTTCTTCCTTTCCATTTCCCCAACGGCTTCCGGTGAATTCGGAAATTTTTTGCTTTTGGCGACGGACGGGCTCAATCTCCCGTCATGAATCAACTCCCGGGTTTTTCCATCCTCACCCCTCGCCTTACCCTCTTGGTCTGCCTCGTGGCAACCTCGTTCCTTCCGCTGCCGGCCGCGGCGGACAACCGGTCGGCTCCGCTGGTGGCGGAGGATTTTGAGCGCACGAGAAACGCCGGGCTTTATCGGATGCTTGTTTCCCACCGGCATCTCGACGTCGTGCGGGGCGTGGGAGTCGGCGGAGGACGGGCGCTGCGGGCCACCTACGAGGGATTTGACCGCGGCAGCGAACGCATCGTGCTGCGGTTCCCCCTGCCCCGGAGCGGTGACGAGATGACCCTCTGCTACGACGTCCGATTCGAGGAGGATTTCCAATTTGTCCGCGGCGGGAAGCTGCACGGGCTGGGGCCGGTCCGCCCGGTCAGCGGGGGCAATCCGATGACTCCGGAGGGGTGGAGCGCCCGGGTCAACTTCGGCCGCGACGGTGGCATCCGCAGCTATCTCTACGTGCAGGACAAACCGGGCCGCTACGGCCTTTCACAGGGGGCCACCTCGTTCCGGTTTGAGAAGGGAAGATGGCACGCCGTCTCCCTGCACGTGAAACTCAACAGTGGCCCGGACGTCTCCGACGGCTTCGTCCGCATTCACGTGGACGGTGCGCTGGTGGTGGATCAGGGAGATTTGCGCTTCCGCGCCGCCACCGGTCGGGACACCTTGATTAGCCAATTTCTCTTTTCCACTTTCCACGGCGGCAGCAACCCGGACTGGGCACCCAAAAAAGAGGACGGAAGTTACGCCACCGTGCACGCGCACTTTGACAACATCGCCGTTTACACGGGCGAACGGGTCCGCGGGGAACCGGGCGCCTGCTGGAAGTAAGCGGCGGAACATAACGGGCGGCGGCCCGTTCAATCCCGTTCCACCAACAGCCGGATGAAATGCCTGTCCTCTCCGTCCACTATCCCGGATGCGGCCCGCACGGTCACCCGCTCGACCCCGTTTTCCGGCACCCGCGAAACCTCGGTGACCTCACTCCCGGCGTCCCGCCAGTCGGCAAGATCATCCGATAGTTGGATACGGTAGCGGACATCCCCGGCGGAAAGGTTTTCCGTGTAGCTGAATTCCAAGCCGTCCCCCGTCAACTCGGCCAGCGGCAATCCGTCCCGGGCTGTCACAAACGGGTCCAGTCCCAAGGCGTATTTCACGAAGTTCGGGATGCCGTCCCCCGCCGGCGCGGCGAAATCCCCGCTAACGCCGGGGTCGGCCAACTGGGCCGGGGTGAAGACGGTTTCCCTCCAGAGTTCATAGGGAGAGGGGCCAAAGCCGAAGAATTCCAGCGAACGGGCCATGATGCGCTCCCGCTGAGCCGCGGAGTTGATGCTCTCGAACGGGTAAGCCAGGTACACCAGTTGGTAGTCCCCCTCGTAGGCCACCCCGGCGTTGAGAAGAGCGGTCTCTCCGCCGGTCGGTGACGCGACCAATTCATCGAAAAAGACCTCGCCGCTGTTGGGATTGGAACCGGTCCGGTGCAGGAAAATGCCATCGAAGCGGATTTGGGGCCCGGTCACCACGCCGTCGCCGGGGAGAGCCCAAAACGTGGCGTTGTTGGGAATGTCTTCCCAGACCCCCTCGCGCCAGCCGGTCCAGTCAATCGTCACCCGCGGGCCGCGCCAGATTTCGCCGTCGGCGTCGCGAATGCCAATCTGCACCTCGTGCCCCGAGTTGTCGCCAAAGACCTGAAGGGAGAGGTCGGAATCGACCGGAAACTCCGGCAGGGCTGATTTGTAAAGGCGGATCAAATTGCCGGTCCCCCACTCGTAGGTGAGACGCCCGGCCCCGGCACCGCTGAAAACCGGCGAACCGACGATCTGGAAGGTCGTGTCGGCGGCATTGGTTTGCCCGGCCGAAGCCGGATTCAGCCAACCCCCGCCCGACTCAAACGACTCCACCACCTGCGAAGAAAGCCCCTCGTAGCGCATGAGGGGAACGCTGCCCTGGGCGGGGTTGATGACATCGGCCGAGGTCACCGGATAGGCGGCGGACGCTCCGGCGCCAAAGGCATGGGAGCCGATCCCGGCCATGATGGAGGTTGACGCGCCCCGCGCGGCGTTGCCGCCGGCCGACCGGCGGTTGAAGGCGCCGCGCAAAACATTTTGGAGAAAGGCGGATTGTCCGGATTGATTGAGGTCGTAGCCGATCTCGGAACCGGAGAGAAACAGTTTGCCGCCGCCATTCAGGTAGGTCTGCAGGCGGCTGCGGTTGGCCGCGTTGAGGGCGGCGAAATCGCGGCTGCCGATATCGTTGACCTGCGCCTGCTGCCCGCCGATCCAAATCACGGCGTCGTAGTTGTCCAGCGAAACCAGCCCCTGCTGCACCGCCTCCATGACGGTCGAATCCGCGCCGATCTCCTTCCCGAACGCGGCGATCGCCTCCGCGTGTTCGATTACGTAATCGAAAGTGTTCATGCGGTTCAGGAACCCGCGCTGGAGGACATTGTTGGAAAACGGATCCTCCACCACCGGATTCAGAAAGCGGTCCAGACGATTAAACCCGTTGACCAGAAGAACCCGGGGCTCGGAACCCTCCCGGGGAATCACCGCCAGGGTGGCGGTCGGAAACGATTCCCCGCCCGCGTTGGTCGCGCTGACACGGAAATAAACCACCCGGCCCGGTTCGAGATTGTCGAACGTGAAACCGGGGGTGGTGACATCCCGGCCGTTGTCGAACCCTTTTCCATTATAAGATTTGTAAACCCGGTAGCCAGTCGCCTGATGGCCGTTGAGGCCGGTGGCGCCGGTTGAAAAAACCGGCGGCACCCACGACAGGGTGGCTTGACCGGGAGCGTTCGAAACCGCGCGGAAAAAGCGGGGCGGCTCGGGCACGTAGGTGAGGTCGTTGAAACCGGAAACCTCATTCGCGAAATATTGCAGGATTCCCTTGTAAACCGCCCGCGCGGCGTCCCGCCGAAATTCCGGATCGAGCAGAAAGCGGACATCGCTGGAACTGTCGTGAAAGGCGATCTCGATCAACGCGGCCGGCATGGCCGGGTTGTTGTTGGGGTTCAATTCGCCAAAATTGGCGGTGTTGTTGCTGCGGGCCACCCAGCCGGGCAGCCAGGCCGCCCGAAAATCGCGGACCGCCGTCTGTTGCAGGTAATCCCGCAGGCGGTCGCCTCCGGCCACGCCGTTGAAGGCGCCGTTCCAGCCTTGGCTGGAATAGGCAAAGGTTTCGGTGCCGGTGCCGCCCCCGGCGTTGGTGTGCCAGGAGACATAGACGCTGCGCCCGGCCTGATAGGCTTCGTGTTCCCAGGCGGCCATCCGCGGCATGGCGTTGACCGTGCCGGCGCTTTCCCAGTTGGGCACCCCCATGAAACCGGCGTAGTAGCGGCCCGACTCCTCCCAACGCGGTTTGCCGCTGATGGTGCCGCTGGTCGGATCGGGCACGTCCCCCATGCCACCGCCAAAACGAACGGCCCCGGCGATGACCTGACGTCCGGCGGCGGCGCTTTGGTTGGTGATGGTGACCGAACCGGTGTCCGGATTGGTTCCCGCGTCGAAATAATAAGAGCCGATGTATTTCCAAGTGAACCCGTCGTTGTTCTGGTTTTGCACCCAGGTGGTGGTGTCACCGGTGTGGTTGACCTTGATTTGGGCGTCCTCGGTGGTGGTGCCGGTCCCCGCCCGGCGGTACCACACATACACGCCGTAATACCCCGCCTCCGGAATGTTCGGCGTGTAGGTCGCGGTGGCCGTCGGCTCCCCGGTCACGGTGGCGGCCCTCCGCTGGCTGCCGTCGTAGGCGCCGGCCAGGCTTTCCATCGTCCATGAACCTGTTTGGGAGTAGCCGGACCCGCCTTGGGAAACGATGACCATATTCGGATTCATGCAACGCTCCCGCGTCGTGTAAACGCTGGCACCCGCGTTCCACAG
>PXDN01000059.1 GCA_003566375.1 Opitutia bacterium | reverse complement strand
CGGCGGCCAGCTCGGCCAACAAATCCCCGCCGAGGGTCATCCCCGTTGGATTGCACGGGTAGTTAAGAATCAACAACCGCGGCCAGCCCGGCTCACGCTCGCATTCGGCCGCCAGCACTTCCGGTTGAAGCCGCCCTCCGTTTCGCAGTTCGGTCGGCAACCAGCGTGTCCGGCGGCCCGCCAGTTGGGCCTGGGGAGCGTAGGAGACCCAGCTGGGGCAGGGGAGGAGAACCTCGCCGTCAAAGGCCTTTTGCAAAATGAAAATCAGTTCCTTTGAGCCGGGGCCGATCAACACGTCCTCCGCCTGCCGGTCGATCCGGTGGTTGCGGCGGTGGTAGGCGGCGACCGCGCGGCGCAGGGCGGGAAACCCGCGTACCGGCAGGTAGTCCTTTTGCCCCGCGTTGGTGCGCAGCAGTTCCTGAACACAGGCCGGCACGGGAAAGGGGGATTGACCGAGACCGAGCTTGAAAACTTCGCGTCCCTCGGCTTGGAGGCGGGCGCTGCGTTCGTTGATTGCCAGCGTGGCGGAGGGTTTCAGATCTTTGACGCGAAGATCGAGTTTGAGGATGACTTCAGAGGGTGCTGCGGTCTTGGCAAAGGACATTGTTTGTTGGTTGCGGGCGGCGGCGCGGGTGTTTGGCACCGGCTGAACCGCCGGTCCAGCCGCCGGAGATGAGGGTTGCGCGAAGACTCCGGTCAAGGCAACGTGAAATCAATAGAAGCGGCATGATTTCCATCGATTTCAACGGCAAAACCGCGCTCGTGACCGGGGGCGGCCAGGGTTTGGGAGCGGCGACCCTCCGGCGCTTGATCGAGGCCGGGGCGCGGGTAGCCATTAATTACCTGCCGGACGCCGACGGGGCGAACAAGGCCCGCGCCGAAACCCTGGCCGCCGAACTCGGCGACCGAGCGGCCACCTTTCCGGGTGACGTGCGCGATCTTGGGCAAATGGAGCGCCTTTTCGACGAGGTGGAGGCCGCGTGGGGAAAACTTGATTTTGCCATCAACAACGCCGGCCTCCTGCGCGACCGCACCATCCGTAAAATGGATACGGACGACTGGCGGGATGTGCTGGAGACCAACCTGACCGGGGTTTTCCATGTTTGCAAAACGGCCGCCGAACGCCTGGCCGACGGCGGCCGCATCGTCAACGTCGGCTCCATCTCCGGCGCGGCCGGATTTTTCGGGCAGGGAAATTACGCCGCCGCCAAAGCCGGAGTGGGCGGGCTAACCCGCGTGCTCAGCCGCGAACTCGCCCCGCGCCGGATCACCGTCAACGCGGTCGCGCCCGGCGTGGTGTTGACCGAAATGGGCAAAAGCATTCCGGAAAAAGCCCGCGCCCGCATGCTGGAGCAGATCCCCCTCGGGCGGTTTGGGGAAGCGCGGGAAATCGCCGACGTGATTGTCTGGCTCTGCAGCGACCTCGCCGCATACGTCACCGGCCAGACCGTGCACGTCAACGGCGGCTGGTGGCCGGCGGGGTAGGGGGCCTCCCGTGGTTATCACGCAAAGTTTTCGCATTCGCCGGACCATGGCCACCGTGGGGCGATTCGCCCTCACGGGGTTTCCTTATCGGGTTTCCCCACGTAGCTGCCAGACCTCTGGTCGGCAGTCGGACATCCACGGGGTCGTGGTAGGCCCGTGCGCGGGTCGGCAGACCGGCCTGCGACGAGCTCAGCCGAGTCGAGATCTAGCCGCTACGTGGATTCAGATCCCGCCGCACGGATCGTGTGGGTGAGGGTTGGCGAATGCCGTTGCCGAAAGGGCCACCCGCCTGCCCGGCGTGGCAGGGAGGAGGCCCCCACAGACAATACGGTGCAATACCTTGGGACCGTCGTCGTTTGTCCCCGCGACGAGGGTGGCGCGGGAAAAAACCGTATCCCGGCTTGTCAGGCAAAGAATTCCTGATAAGGGTATTAAGAAATGTTTGGCTTCACCTCTTCATCGGAAACGGTATGAATCTCATTCGTCCCACCTGCCGCAACCGCTTCACCCCCGCTGACATTGAATTTATTTTGGACACCCTCGCCCCCGCGCCAAGCCAGCGGGAGGCCTTGAAAATCCTGCTCGGCGATTCCGATTCACTGGATCAAATCCTCGATGACGACCAACTTTTCCACGCGCTGATGGAATACAGCGGTCTTCTGGCCGTTTCCGGACCGTTTTATTTTTACGTGCTGGTTAGACACGTGTTGCGCGAAGCCGGTTGCGAAGACCGGGAACTGGCCGACTACACCGGGGCTTTGCTGGCGGAATTTTCCTCTTCGGGGCGGATGCGCCGACCGCTGCCCTCTGTTGAGGAGCCGCTCGATTATTTGGTCGATATGCTGCGCGCCCTGCGTTCGGCTGACGAGTCCACCCGTTTCCTGCTAACCCTGCATCTCGGCAATTACGCGCTGTTCCTATCCGGGATTTTCTCCGATTACATCGAACACCGGGCGCGGCGGCGCGGCGCGCCCGGTCTCTCCTATTACGAAGCGATGGGGAGCGGGCACTACCAAGCGGCCAGCGGCCACCGGCTGGCGCGCAAATTCGATCTCACGGTGCTGCTTGAAAAACTCTCGGTCGAATTCCGCCCCACCCGCCGGGCTCTCACCGGCTTGGCCGACCGCCTATTGATCTGGGACGAAACCGCCCGGCCAAACCCGACGTGGTGATGCCCTCCGGGGCCGCCAGGTCACCAATCCAAGACAGTCAATCCCGTGACACGGCGAAACTTCTCCGTGTTGCGGGTCAGGATGGGAACACTGAGTGATTTTGCATGGCCTGCCAACAACAGGTCATAGGGTCCGATAGGCGTGCCTTTGCCTTCCAATTCGATGCGAATCAAGGCCGCCTGCCCGGCGGCGCCGGAATCAAAAGGCATTTTGTTGGCAACGTCCAAAAATTGTCTGGCCCTTCGTTCCTTGGCCGAGGAATGCTGGCCACGCAAACCCGAAAGGATCTCGAATTCACTAACTGTGGAAACAATAAAAACAACATCGTCATATTGTCTGATCGGCTCGGGGTTTCCCCTGATGATTTCAATGCACGCATCCGTGTCCAAAACCAGTGCTTTCACCAGCGGGCCTCCGGCGCGGGTGGTTGTTTTGGGCGCGCAAACTCAATCGGCCCCTCTTCCTCAAATTTGGCGGCCAGTTGCCGTAATCCCTCCGAAGCCTCGCAAATAATGATACGGCCCCCTTCGCGGCTGATTTCCACTTCCTTGTTGTGTGGCACCCAGTTTTTGGGAATGCGAACGGCCCAACTTCCCCCGTTGCGAAACAGTTTTGTTTTCATATAAACATGTATATACATTGCCGGGTGTCGGTCAATCCGAAGCAGAAGGGCTCTTACTTGAAATGAATTTTTGTGTGTTCGTGGCCGGGAAATGAGGCCTATTGTGCATGGGCATGGAGTTGGACTCGGAAATCCGCCGTTTGTATCCGTTTCAAAGCCGGTTCTTGGAGACCGGCGGGCACCGCCTGCATTACGTGGACGAGGGGAAAGGGGAACCGCTTTTGCTGCTGCACGGAAATCCGACCTGGTCGTTTTATTACCGGAACCTGATCCGGGAGTTTTCCCCCTCATTCCGTTGCGTGGCCCCGGACCACATCGGGTGCGGCCTTTCGGACAAACCCCCGGATTATCCGTATCGACTTTCCCAACACATCGACAATCTGGAGGCCCTGGCGGACCATCTTGGCCTCGAAGACATCACCTTGGCCGTCCACGACTGGGGCGGGGCGATTGGATTCGGTTTGGCCGCCCGCCGTCCGGGACGGATCAAACGGCTGATCCTTTTCAACACCGCCGCGTTTCGTTCCACCCGGATTCCGTTTCGCATCAACATCTGCCGGCTGCCCGGTTTCGGAGCCCTGGCCATCCGCGGGGCCAACGCCTTTGCGGGGGCCGCCGTCCGCATGGCCACCACCCGGCCCGGCGGCCTGCCGCCGGAGGTCCGGCGCGGGTTTTTATGGCCCTACCGTTCCTGGCGGGACCGGGTGGCGACCCTGCGATTCGTGCAAGACATTCCCCTAAACCCGTCCCATCCGAGCTGGGAAACGTTGGTGGATATCGAAAAAGCTCTTCCAACCTTCCGCGACCGACTGGCGTTAATCTGCTGGGGTGGCCGGGATTTTTGTTTCAATGATTCGTTCTTGGAACGGTGGAAGACCAAATTGCCCGGGGCAAGGGTGTGCCGTTACGCGGAGGCGGGCCACTATGTGGTGGAGGATGCCCTGCCGGAGATTGTGGCTGAAATGCGGGCCTTTCTCGACTGAACAGGGCATCCCACGCCGATGGCTTTTCAGTAGATGCCTATTCAGCCGGTGGAGGAATCCGAGCGGCCAAAGTAGTTGAGAAACCACAATTCCTTCCAGACCCGGTAACAACCATCGGAGGTGATTTTGCCGTGTTCCTCGCGCAGATGCGGTGGGAACAGAAACCCGTGATCGGTGTTCAGCCGTTCCAGCTCCCGCTGCCGCAGGTTGATGTCCTCCATCGGGGCTCCCTCCCAAGTCTCGAAGGGTTCGCCGCGTTTCTCCATGCGGGCTTTGTGTTCGCGGTAAAGCCGCTCGATGGAACGGGTGCGGGGACGGCGGACGATTTCCCAGTCATCCGGATAGAATCCGCCAAACGGAGTGAACAGGTTGTCCGTGATGAGCCGGGCCCCGTTTTCCAAATGGGAAACAAAGTGGCAACATTCGGCGAGAGCCCCGGACCGCTGCGGAATTAACGTGATTTGCAGGCGGATGAGCTTATCCTGGGTTTGGAAAACAACGGAGCGCAAATCCATGCCGATGCCCAAATCGCATTTCAGGGATTGCACCCGTTCAAACCCGTTGTCCCGCAGCCATTGGCGCATGTGCAAAAACCGTTTCTGCGCCGGCCATTCGTGGGCTTCGGAATTGTCCGTGAAACGGGGAAAAAGGGGAAACGGACTTTGGCTGAGCGCCTTGATGGCAAACCAGTTCAGCATGGATTCGGCCAAAAGCCACGAAAGGAGCCCGATGCCGGCCAAGGCCCAGTAGGGGCGGTCGCTCCATTCCAAACCCTGCACCACCGCGGCGCCGCCAAAACCGACCAAACCCCAACGGAGCCAGCGGTTAATGATGGCCACGATCGGCGAGGCCCAGCGAATGTTGGCGTAAACCAACAGAATCCAGCCGACGGTCAGGCCGGCCAAAAGATAATGAAATAATTCCATGCGTTTGATCGAATCGGCGGAATTTCCCTTTCACGACAGCCTTTTAAAGCCCTGGCGAATTCCGGAAGGCGGGATGAAACCGCTGAACTCAATTTAGCCGCAACGGCATGATTACGCAAAGAAAACTGTCCAGCAGCTTAAACACGCCGGGACTGAATTCATCTTTTAATTCAAAGAAAATTTCGTCCTTGGTCAGCGCCTTGAGCGGATCCATCACAAACTGGGGATTGAAGGCGACTTGAATCGGCGGGCCGTTGTATTCAATATCCATCGACTCGTGCGATTCACCCAGTTCCGGGCTCGACGCGCTGACTTCGAGAAGGTTTTCGGTGAGGCTGAGTTTGACCGAGCCTCCCTTGTCGCTGACCACGAGGGCCGCGCGGTGGACGCACTGAAGAAACAGTTCCCGTTCCAGTTTGATCCGCTGGTGGGTTTCCTTGGGGACCACTTGGTTGTAGTTGGGGAAATTCCCGTCCACGATTTTGGAGACCAGGTAAATCCCGCCGGTGAGGCCGCTCTCCTCGCTGGCCGTTTCCACGTCGAAGGCCACCTGCTTGTCGCTGAACGAGACCCGCACCTGCTGCCCCTGGTCGAGCAAACGGGCAAGCTCGGCGGCGGTTTTGGCGGGAATGATGACGTGCCCGGCCTGCTCGGGAGGAAACTCCAGTTCGCGCGAAATCAAGGCGAGCCGCCGTCCGTCGGTGGCCACCAAAATCAGTTTGCCGTCCTCGAAATTAAAATACACTCCGTTAAGAATGTAGCGGGCCTCGTCGGTGGACTGGGCGTAGGAAACGCTGCGGAGCATTTCGCCAAGGCGGGCCTGTTCGATGGTAAAGGAGCGGTCCTTGCTGAACGTCGGCAACACCGGAAACTCCTCCTTGCCAAGACCCATCAGCAAAAACTTGGAACCGCCCGAGGCGATTTTCGCCTGGTGGTTGCCGGTGGTTTCGAAGGAAACATCGAGGCTGGGCAATTCGCGGACGATGGTCGCCAGTTTGCGGACCGGCAGGGTCACCGCCCCCGGCTCAAGGACGTTGGCCTTGATGGTGCACCGGATGCCGAGATCAAGATTGGTCGTGGTCAGGGAGATCCCGTCTCCCTCGGCCTCGATGAGAACGTTGTTCAGGATCGGCATGGTGGCGCGCGTGCTGACGACGTTGAGAACCTGCTGGAGACCACTGCTGAAATGATCCCGGTTGATCTTGATTTTCATGGATGGAAGTAAGTGTGAATCGGGTTTTCCAGGCAATGCCGGAATGAAGATGGGAAAAGGTTTTTAAATACCGTCTTCTTCTTATGGCATGTTGAAAACCCCAGTAACTTCCCGCAAACCTTTATTGCGGCGGTTTGGCGGGCATTTTTTGGTGTGAGCAAAAAACCAACAAGTAAGGAGAAACCCGTAGTTATTCCGACTGCTTTTTTTTATCCCCATCTTGTTCGCTGTTTGCCCGCATGGTTTCCACAAGCTCCGGCCTCTCTTCTTCCAATTCCCGCAACCGGGTGCCCCGCGCGGCCGTTTTCCGCAAGTGGCGGGCGATGCTGAAGAAGATGTAGCTGAGGAAGATAATGACGAGGCCGATGCTCCACCATTGCCACACCAGCACGGCGGCGGCAATGCCGATGATGAAGGTGCGGAAGCGCATCCGCGTGCGCCAGTCGATCTCTTTGAAACTTGGAAACCGAATAACACTGACCATCAGGTAGGCGATCAGCAGCATCAGCACCGGGATGGCGATGGCGAACTGGCGCAGCTCGTAAGAATTCATGAAAAACACCAGGCTGGCGATGGTCCCCGCCGCCGCCGGCACCGGCAGCCCGATGAAATCCTTGCTCATGTCCTGCCGCACGGAATAGACCGCCGGATGAGTGATG
>PXDN01000118.1 GCA_003566375.1 Opitutia bacterium | reverse complement strand
GAATTCCCGGCGGCGGCAAAAGTTGTCTGGCGAACGGATGGCGTTTTCATGAATTACCCTGCAAGTTGCGGTCGAATCCCACCCTCCGCAAACGCAAAACCGCTTCCGCCCGCGGCGGGGCACGGTCATTTTATTTAAATACCTGAAGGTTTATAATCCTTGAAGTTAAAAAAAGCCTTGCCAATTCCCCTCGTTTGAGTCGTGTTGGGATGGGATGAACTCAACCAACAACGACGTTTTCACATCCGATCCGCCTGTTTTTCTTCTGAAAAATCTGACGGTTCGTGTCTTGGAGCCGCATGAATACGAGCTTGCGGGCGAACTGCTCAACCGGGAGCACTATCTTGGCGACGTGCCCCGGGGGCGCCAGTTGCTTCAGGCAGTCGAATACCAGGGCCAATGGGTGGCCCTGCTCGACTGGGGACCAGCCAGCTGGAAACTGGCCGACCGGGAGGAATGGATCGGCTGGACCGCTCAGCAACGGGCCGAGCGA
The DNA here is from genome assembly GCA_003566375.1 of Opitutia bacterium. Classification (GTDB taxonomy): domain Bacteria; phylum Verrucomicrobiota; class Verrucomicrobiia; order Opitutales; family T3Sed10-336; genus T3Sed10-336. The sequence continues at coordinate 6,576 of PXDN01000118.1, read as the reverse complement.
CTCGGCCTGGTAGTGCTCAACCGGCGCTTCGCAATCCTGGGCAAGACGCGGATGCCCAACCTCGCCTCCAAGGCACTGGCGCTGGCGCTGAAGGCCCTGCCCGGGCAATGGGAACATCTCCACGGCTACAAGCCGCTCCTGGCCGAGACCTTCTCCGACATCGAGCAATACGAAGGCACTTGCTACAAGGCCTCCAACTGGGTCGCCTGCGGCCAAACCAAAGGCTTCGAGCGCCACCGCATCGATTACTACCGCAAGCACGGCCGCCCCAAGAAGCTGTGGTTAAAGACCCTCAACCGCAATGCCCGGCGCATCCTCACCGCGATGGACGTGCCGCCGGCCTATCGCAAAGCGCTCAACACCGACAGCCCCGAGCGCGACCTGGCGTTGAAGAAAACCCAAGCGGAGTCCCTGGGCGATTATCTGAAGGAAAACCTCACCGATCCGCGCCGCGCCAACCGCACCTTTCCCTGCTGGTCTCTGCTGGTGTTCATCGCCATGGCCCTCTTTGCCGGCCGCGACAACCTCGCGGCCATCCACCGCTACGGTCGCTTCCTCACCCAGGCCCAGCGCACCTGGCTGAACTTTCCGCGCAAGAAAGACAGCACTCACCGAAAAGCCCCCAGCTACACCGCCCTGCGCAACCTGCTCATCCAGATCGATCCGCACGAGTTCGCCGAGTGCCTCAACGGATGGCTGCAAGCCAACCTCGGCACGCTCCCCCGCGCCCTGGCCGTCGACGGCAAATGGATACGCGACCGCGCGCTGAGCCTGTGCCTGAGCGACCACGAGACCGGCGCTCCCGCGGCCATGGGCTTTGCCAAAGAAAAAACCAAAAACGACGAAGACCAAAGCAAGGAAGACTACAAACGCGAAGGCGAGCAGAGCATCGCCCTGAGGCTCTACGCGACGACGAACCTCGAAAACGCGACCATCACCGGCGACGCCCTCAACAACAACAAACCTCAGGCCCAGGCGGTGCTCGACGGCGGCGGCGACTTTTTCTTCCAACTCAAAGACGAAAACCGCCACGCCTACAAAGCAGCCGTGCAAAAGGCAAAAGGCACCCCCCTTTTGCCCACACCGAAGAACCCGACACCGCTCACGGACGCTTCGACCAGCGCCGGATAAGAGTCTATCCTTTCGAGCCCCTGGAAGCCGGATTGCCCGGAGCGCGCTCGCTCGTCGTGATCGAGCGCACCAGCACCCTCGACGAAGACGAAGAGCCCACCATCGCCTTCCACATCACCAGCCACCCTCCGGCACCCGGCTGCGCCCGACGATTTGGCGAGCTTGCCCGCGGGCACTGGGGCGGGTGCGAAAGCCGCAACCACTGGGTCCGGGACGCCTGCATGCGCGAGGACAAAACCCGCTCCAAAAACCACAACCTCAACTGCGCCCTCTCGGCCCTGCGCGTCTGCCTGATAGCCATCAAAGCAGACCTCTATCCCGAGCCATCCTGGCCCGATTTACAAGAGCATTGCCAGCACAGCACAGCCATCCCTCTACGCGCACTCCTCAAGCAACGCAGCAAATAAAAAGACCGTGGGCCTGACCCGTTGCTTGCCCTGCAAGTGGCGGGTTTTGAACCGACCGGTGACAATACAAAAAAAGGGGCCACTTTCGTGGCCCCTTGAAATTGATTTGGCAAATCCTATTACGGAGTTATCAAAACACCTTCTGGCGTGTATTCACGATCTGGAATCAAAGCGTGACCAATGGTAAAATTGGCATCAGTTGTCAGTGCAGCTGGAAAAGGGTCATACCCTCTGCCAATCGTGCGAACATAGTCGACCAAATCTCCGGTGATAGCGCCAGTGTTTTCATCATAAGTGATGTCAGCAGATACTTCGCCTTCCTCCAAGAAGAACTGCTGAGCGGCGGAGGCGATTTGACGGGCATCGTTGTCCATCGCGCTGGCGACGGAGTTGGCGCGGACCCGGTTGAAGCCTGGGATCGCCATGGCGGCCAAGAGACCGATGATCACGACGACGATCATGATTTCCACGAGGGTGAAGCCTTTGCGGCCTTCTTTGCGAATAAGTGTATTCATTGGATTATCTATTTTTTTTGATGATGTTGTTATGTTGAATCTCCGTAGTGGAGTGCGAAAAGATTCCCACAGACCTGATTTAAATTCAAGAACATTTCGTGTAAAGAAATTGTAAAGAAATTTGACCATCAATACCTTAGGGATTTACCCCTATGGCGGGAGATTGACGTTGAATTTTGGATACGGAGAAAAAAGTTTTAGGTTTTAGGATTTAGGTTTTAAGGAAAGTGGGGTGGATGGTTTTAGGATGGGCGGGTGCGTCGGCGTTTGTGGCGGCGCGGGGCGGTTGGGTCATCGAGCAAGGCTCGATTCTTCCCACTTGTAGCCCTCATGTTATCTACTGTTGGCATCGCAAGGCAGCTGCCAGACCTCGACTCGGACTTCGGTGAGTTCAGCTTTGTTGAAGCCACTTCCGCTTTCATACTTAAAAAAGGAAAATAGCGGCTGGAAGCCGCTTCCACTTATTGGAAAAAAAAGAGGCTTATCCGGCGGGTTTGCGGTTTCCTGATTCCCGCCGTTGCCAGGCGCTGCCATGTTGTGATGATGGGGGCGAATGGATGGAGGCGGACAAGTTTGGGAAGGGAACTGGCGGGAGGCGGCCGCGCGGCTGGGCGGTCTTCTGCCGGTGAGCCGTCTGCATCCGGAGGCGGTCCGGTTGCTGGAGAACGCCGATCCCGCCGCCCGCTGGGGGGTGGCTTGTTCGGGGGGAGCGGACTCGGTTTGCCTGGCGCTGTTGTTATTCGCGCATTGGCCGGATTTTCGTCAACGCCTGCACATTCTTTCTTTTGACCACCGGCTGCGGGGAGGGGAATCCGCCGGGGATACGGCGTTCACGCGGACGCTGGCGGAGGGCCTCGGGGTTGGGTTTGCGGCGGGCGCGTGGGAGCGTGCGGACCCGGCGGAGCCGGTTAGTGAGGAGACCGCCCGCGCGGCGCGGCTGGCCTTTCTGGAACAAGCCATCGGCGGCCCGCCGGGTGCCTGGCTGTTTTTCGGCCACCAGCGGGATGACGTGGCCGAAACCCTGCTCATGCGGTTGGCGCGGGGAAGCGGCGCGGAAGGGTTGTCGGCCCCCAAACCGGTGTCCGAACCCGCCGCCGGTCCGGTTCGGGTGCGGCCGATGTTGACTCTCTCCGCCGTTGAGATCCGCGACGCCCTCCGCGCGGCCGGCGTTCCGTGGCGGGAGGACGCCTCCAACCGGGGCGACCGGTTTTTCCGCAACCGGATTCGGCGCCGGGTCTTGCCCGCTTGGATCGAGGTGTCTCCACAGGACGCGCTGGCGGGGGCCGCCCGCAGCCGGGAATGGCTCGGGGAGGACGACCGCGCCCTGTGGGCCTGGTTGCGGGAAAAGGTGCCGCCACCCGGTCCGGCGACCGATCTGGGGGTGGAGGCGTTGCGGGAGGCTCCCCGCGCCCTGCACCGGCGGGCCTTGTTGGAATGGCTGGGCGCGCGCGGGCTGGGCGGGATCTTCGCGCGGGCGGCGGTGGAGGCCATGGTCGATGACCTGGCCTGCGGGCGTTCTTTCAAGCGGAGCGCGGGAGCCGGGGCGTTTTTGGTGTTTGACGGAAAAGTTTTGCGGAGGGAACCGGAGGCGGAGAAACCGGATTGGGTGGAAGGCGAGTGGGTGTTGCCATGGGGCGGAACCTTGGCGCTGCCCGGTGGAAGGTCGATTGCGGCGCGCGGGGTAATACTGGACGCGCCGCTGCGGGAATGGATCCGGCGGGGTGGACCCGATCCGGAGAAAGAAGCGTTCGTGGACCGGGCGGCTTGGACCGACGGGGCCTTTCCCCGCGTGCGCCACTGGCGTCCGGGCGACCGCTTCCGGCCCCTCGGTGCGCCCGGCGGCCGGAAATTGCAGGATCTTTTCAGCGACCGAAAACTTGCTTCCGGGGAACGCCGCCGCCTTCCGCTGGTCCTTGCAGGGGACCGCGTGTTGTGGATTCCCGGGTGGCCGCCGGTGGATTCGGTCAAAATCAAAAAGACCACCGCGCAAGTTGCGCATTTGACTTATCAGGGCGCGCGGTCAGGTTAACGGAACAAACGAGCCATCTCACCATTATCATTTTCAATGTCGGAATCGGAAGAACCTAAAGGGAAAAAACCGCTGAAAAACGCGCCTCCCGAACGCTACCAGACCAAACCACTCCTGATTTGGATGACCATCATCGGGGCGATCATGATCCTGTTTGTGGTCACCAGCAATCGGGAACGGGATTACGAGGCGGTCAAGCTGCACGAGGTCGTCGTGGCGGCCAAGGAGGACCGTGTCCAGAAAGGCCGCATGCAGAGCGAGCCCCGCCAAGGGCGCGACTGGACGGTGGTGATGGGGGAAATGCGCCGTTCGGCCGACCACCCCGACGATCCCGGCGCCTTGATCAATTTCCGGGCCGAAGGGCGGCTGACCGACGAGGATTACCGCTTTTTGCAAGGGACCGAGATGTTTCAGGAAGAGCGCTCCTCCACCTTGATGACCGAGATCATGCTCGGCCTGCTGCCGTTCATCCTGATCATTGCCCTGCTCTATTTTCTGTTTGTGCGGCAGCTGCGCATGGCCGGCCGGGGGGCGATGAGCTTTGGCAAAAGCAAGGCCAAGCTGCTCACCCGCGACCGCGAGAAGGTCAACTTTTCCGAAGTCGCCGGCTGCGACGAGGCCAAGGAAGAGGTCAGCGAAATCGTCGATTTTCTCCGCGATCCGAAACGATTCCAGAAAATCGGGGGCCGCATTCCCAAGGGCATTCTGATGGTCGGGCCTCCGGGCACCGGGAAAACCCTGTTGGCCAAAGCGGTGGCGGGCGAGGCCGACGTGCCATTTTTCAGCATCAGTGGGTCCGATTTCGTGGAGATGTTTGTCGGGGTCGGGGCGAGCCGCGTGCGCGACATGTTTGAACAAGGCCGCAAGAACGCGCCCTGCATCGTCTTTATCGATGAAATTGACGCCGTCGGCCGCCAGCGCGGGGCCGGATTGGGCGGCGGCAACGACGAGCGCGAGCAAACCCTGAATTCCCTCCTGGTCGAGATGGACGGGTTTGACGGCCACGAGGGGGTCATCATCATCGCGGCCACCAACCGGCCCGACGTGCTCGACGCCGCCCTGCTGCGGCCGGGCCGCTTTGACCGCCAGGTGGTGATCGATTTGCCCGATGTGAAAGGGCGCGAGCAAATCCTGAAAGTTCACGCCAAAAAAATTGTGCTGGCCGACACGGTATCCCTCGAAACGGTGGCCCGTTCCACCCCGGGCCTCTCGGGCGCCGACTTGGCGAACCTGTTGAACGAGGCCGCCCTCACCGCCGCCCGCCACAAGAAAAAGCGGGTCGAGATGGTGGACATCGAGGAAGCCCGGGAAAAAATTCAGTTTGGCCGCGAACGGCGCCGCATCATGGACGAGGAGGACAAGAAACTCGTCGCCTATCACGAGGCCGGCCACGCGCTGGTGCAGGCCGAGGTGGACGACGGATCGCTGCCGTTGCACAAAGTGACCATCATCCCGCGCGGACGCAGCTTGGGCAGCACCATGTTTTTGCCCGCCAAGGAGAGTTTCAACTACTCCCGCCGCCGCATGCTGAACCAGATCTGCAGCATCATGGGCGGCCGGATTGCCGAAGAAGTGGTGCTCGGCGACATCAGCAGCGGCGCCAGCGGCGACATCAAGCAGGGCACCAAAATCGCCCGCCACATGGTTTGTGACTGGGGGATGAGCGCTCTCGGTCCGGTTGCGCTCGGGGACAACCAGGACACCGTCTTTTTGGGGAAGGAGATTGGCCGCAACCAGAATTACAGTGAGGAAACCGCGCGCCAGATCGATGCCGAGATCCAAAAAATCATCAAGGAGCAGTACCAGCGGGCGACCGAGGTCATCGTCTCCAAGCGCGAGTATCTCGATAAAATCGCCCAGGCCCTGCTCGAACACGAAACCATCGAGGGCAAACACGTGCACGAAATTCTCGACCACGGGGAAATCCGCTCACCCGTGGTGAAAAGCCCGCCTCCGGCCCCCTCCAGCGAGGATAAAGCCAAGGAGAAGGCCGATAAGAAAAAGAAAAAAGAAAACGAGGTCGGGCCCGCCGGCGACACGCTTGGCGCGCCGGCCTGAAGCGGGGAAGAAGCAATTAAGAATTGAGAATGGAGAATGGAGAATGGAGAATCCTGAAGCCGGGGTTTTCCATTTCTTTGTTCTGATGTGATTGAACCGTTTGCGGATGGGCGGCTTTGCCTCGGCTGAGCTTGTCGGCTGCCGGTTCGCCCGTTCGGCAACGGCAATCCGCAATCATTCGGTCCGCCGGGTGGGTTCGAATGCCCGTTCCGGGAAAACCGCAAGGAATAACCGCTGCGGGTGGAACGCACGGTGGCGGCCATGGCCCGGCGAAGGGGATCGGGTGTGTGTGCCAACTGACGGGTGACGGGACAGCCTGCACGCCGGGCAGGCGGGCGTGCCCGCCCTTTCAGTAGGTTGATTGTGAACTTTTTGTGGAGGAGCGATCTTTGTGTCGCCCGATCGCTTGGTCACCCCCCCCCATTCGGCAAGGCCT
>PXDN01000064.1 GCA_003566375.1 Opitutia bacterium | reverse complement strand
CCCAGCAGCTCCGCCACCGCAGGGCCGCCCTCCCTCAACTGCGCGAAGCGGACGGCCGTGCCGGTGCCGACGATCACCGCGAGGGAGCCGGCGGTCCACCCAAACACTTTCGGGTTCCACCACGAGACGTTGCCAAAAAGGTTGCCGACGAATACCGCCCCGAAATAAATGGCGGCCGTCAACGCCAGCAACGTCAGGACAAACAGCAAAAGAAACCATGCCGTCCGCCGCCGCGCCCGTTCCTGTCTTTCAAAAAAATCCGTCATGATGGCCGTTCGCGCCCCGCCGACTCCGGCGGGCATTGGCCGCCATCCCAACCGACTCCCCGCGCCCGCGCAAGCCCCCGCATTAGCGGAACGGTTTAGCCATTCGAATTAAATCAGGCGACCCATCCACAAACAATGCGAATGCCCGTTGGCAAACGCATGACGCAGGCACCGGGCATTGGCCGCCGTCGCCTGATCCGCCCGCTTCAGCGCCGGATCCAGAAATCGGCTTGGGAAACTTTGCCGAAATCGGGGCTGCTGAGGCGGGTGGACTGGCCGGTTTGCGTATCAAGCAACATCAGGGTTTTGCTGCGCGCGGTGCGGGCGGTGTAGATGAGGTGGCGGCCGTCGGCCAGCCACACCGGCTCGATGGCGTCCCCGCTCTCCCGGGTCACGAAACGGCTTTGACCGGTGGTGAAATCAAAAACGGCCACCGCGAAGCGTCCGGAGGTGGCGGCGGTGAAGGCAATCAGGTTGTCGTGAACCGGGTTCCAGTCCGGCTCGGTGCAGTTGCCGCTGATGTTGGTCGGAATCCGCCGCATGGTCCCGCCCGAGGAGGGAATCACGAACAATTGCGGTCGCCCGTCGCGGTCCGAGACAAAGGCCAGTCGCGTTCCGTCGGGCGACCAGGTCGGGGATGCCTGCACCGCGCCGTTGGTGCGGGTGAGACGGCGGATTTGCTGCCCGGCGCTGTTGCTCACATAGACCTCGGGATTCCCCTCGCCCGACAAAATCATGGCGATGCGCGACCCGTCGGGGCTGAAGCGGGCGCCGGTGTTGGTGCCCCGCTTGGTCACGAACCCGCTGCGCGAGCGCCCGACCAGATCGATCTGGTAAATGTCTGGAAATCCGGACTGAAAGTACGTCGTGTAGAGAATCCGCCGTCCGTCGCGCGCCCAGCGGGGAGTGACCGATTCGGACCGGTCATTGGTTTGGCGCACCACCTCGCCTAAAAACAGATCGGCAGTGTACACCTCCTTGTGGCCGGTCCGCTCACCGATGAAGGTCAGCCGCCCGGCGAAAAAGCCGCGTTGCCCGGTGGTTTTGGCGGCCGCCAGATCGGCGGCCCGAAAAAGGGCGTTGCGGGTGTTTTCGCCGGAAACGGTCTCGCGAAACTGAACCTGCGGCGGATTGCCCGAAGTGATTTCCACCGTCACCCGGTTGGAACCGGCGGAACGGAAGGTGAAGGTAAAAGCCGCCCGTTCCCGCACCAACTGAAACCCACCGTGAGCACCGAAGGCCTGTTCCGCCAACCTGCGCAGTTCCGCTTCTTCCGAAGCGATGGCGACGGGAATCACCCCCCGTTCCCCCGGACGCACCACCACGGCGCCGACGTCCCGGTCGCCCTGCGCAAGGAGCGCGCCGGGCGAGGCCAGGGAAAACAGACAAAAGAGAAAAAGGAAAAAACGTGATGAACTCATGCTGGTTGCGGATGGATGGAGATTATTCGTTGTCAGACGTTGAAAAACCGCCCGCGGTTCCTTGCTTTACAACAGGAGCAATCGGCGGGAAGGTGAATGGTCGCGGTTTCAACCTTGCCGCTCCATCCTTGGGTCTGTTGACCCGGGGCACAAATCAAAATCCGGCCCCGCGCCGGATTTCATTTTTTTGACCATGAAGAACGTGAACGAGGAAGATATTAAAAACGCATTGCGGGAGGTTCGGTATCCCGGTTTCAGCCGGGACATCCTCTCCTTTGGGCTCGTGCGCGCCATCGACGCCACCGACGGCGTCGCCCGCCTGCAACTGGCCGTCACCACGGCCGATCCGACGGTGCCGGCCAAATTGAAAGCCGACATCGAGACGGAAGTCGGTAAGGTCGCCGGAGTGAACCGGGTCGAGGTGGAGATCGCGGTGACCAAGCCGCGCACCCCGCCCGCTCCCGGCGCCGCCCAGGCCACGGGTGAAGGCCGCATCGCTGACGTTCGTTTCGCCGTGGCGGTGGCCAGCGGCAAGGGCGGGGTGGGCAAATCGACGTTTGCCGTCAACCTCGCCTGCGCCTTCGAAGCGCTGCTCCGCCGCCGGGGAAAACCGGGCGCGGTCGGCTTGATGGATTGCGACATTTACGGCCCGTCCGTCCCGCTTATGATCGGCATTTCCGGCCGGCCGTCGGTCGATGAGGAAAACCTGATCCAGCCGTTGGAAAATTTCGGCATTAAAGCAATGTCGATGGGCTTTCTCATAGACGAGGACGCCCCGGTCGTCTGGCGGGGGCCGATGATCATGAAAACCATCCAGCAATTCGCCCAAAACGTGCGCTGGGGGAAACTGGAAATCCTCGTCATTGACCTGCCGCCCGGCACCGGCGACGCCCAGCTCTCCCTGGTGCAGACCATTCCGCTGGACGGGGCGGTCATTGTCACCACCCCGCAGGCGGCGGCGGTGAACGTGACCCGCCGCGGCGCCACCATGTTCGGCAAGGTGAACGTCCCCCTGCTCGGGGTGGCCGAAAACATGAGCTACCTGCTCGACCCGGCCACCGGCAAAAAAAACATGATCTTCGGGGAAGGCGGCGGCGAGCGGGCGGCCCGCGACTTGGAAACCGCCTTTCTCGGCCAAATCCCGCTCGACCCGGAAATCCGGGCCGGCGGCGACAGCGGCGTCCCGGTGACCGTGGGGGACCCCGACGGCTTTGCCGCGCAAGCCTTCGCCCGCATGGCCGAAACAATCTGGCAGACCCTGGAGAAAAAAGTGGAGTAATCAACTGGTGGTTTGCCCATGCTGCCGGTCGCTTAAAGAAATGTCTCTAGTTATGGTGCCCGCCGACGAAAAAAAACGGGGGCCACGCACAAAAAAAGTGGATCACGGTTCTATTCATGATCCACTTCTATAAGAAGTTATGACTTTTACTTAATCTCATTCAATACTGACTTTTTCCTGAACATAAACTCTAATTCCATAGTAGTTATTGACTGGAACGCTCATCAAGGTGACAAGCCGCATTGGCGTGTTTTCAAGCCCTCCGCTTGTGATGCCCGCACCAAGAGAGAATTTTGTCGGATCAGGTTCACCAACAGGAGGCTCCGAATATCCTTGAACTCTGATGTTAAATGTATCCGGAGTTTCAATTCCATCATCATCGAATCTTTCGGCAAACCGCCATTCCTTGTTTAGATGAATGGTAATGTCTATGGTATCCATTGCTCCTGGATTCACTGTCACCTCAGAAAACTCCACTGTCCCGGCTTCCAGTGTCTCTTTGGCAAATAGAGTTACTTTTTTGCCTGGATCATATTCCGTATAACTTGCCCAATTGCTTCCTTGTTCGACATAGCGTTTACCTTCTGACCAACATTCATCGAGCACCCAAGAGAAGGCTTCAATCACTTCAGTATCTCCGTCATCACAACACAATAAGTATTCAATGTTCCCATACCAAGCCCCCCTTCTGGGACGGTCGATGGTTCCTCCATAGGCTGACTCACCCTGCAATCTGCCGGATGAATTGATTTTCACCACATCCGCTTTGGCTTGGAGCCAAAGAGACACATCCTCGTCACAAAAATTCAAATCCTCGCCCAAAGGGACTTCAAAAGTATAGGTGTTTGTTTGCGTTATGTTTCCGCTTTTATGCGGGGCGCGTCCGGGAATCAAACGGGAATTTGGTTCTGATTCCATCACATAAAGATGGGCGCTTGTCAGCAACCAGCCATCCATTGTGTCATATTGAACGTAGAGGGTTTCATCATCGTTGAAAACCATAACAGTCCCGACGTTAATATGCTGTCCTCCCCAAAGAGTGTAAACCGCCGGTTCACATTCTTGCGACAATAGAATATTTGGATTGCAAGATATTCCCAGAATAATTGCAGTTGATAATAATTTATTCATGTAAGTATTGTTTTAGATTTTGATGGTTTTATTAATTATTTTTGGCTTTGTGCTTATCATCTTCCCGTCGATTGTGAATCCGGGAACCGGACAACCGATCCCCCGCAGGCAAAAACAGCGGAAGGAGGATCTGATGAATGGCAATATAGGATCTTTTCGAATAAAGCTAAATGGGGTAAAGCCCCACCGACGGCTTCCCTTAAATGGCCGAAAGGGAGGCAAAAAGGGTTGCAACGCGATTATGATTTCGGGTGTCCGACGCGGGCAGGCAGCGATGCCTGTCTGCCTCTCTGATTGAGCCTAAAAGCGCCGAGTCTTGATCCTTGCGGTGGGGTTACGGAATAGTGTGCCAACAAAGGGCAAGACCTCATCCGCCACGTTTGCAACCCCGAACTTCAGCCAAACGACAAACCGGTCAGGGGCTGGTGGCGAAGGGCCAGGGAGCATCTTCCGCCGGGCGGGAGCCGCGGTTCGAACGGGACCGGTTGACGATGGCTTCCACCTGCCAGAAATACGCCTTATCCGGCATCAGATCATCCGTGACGAGGTGATTGCGCGGTGTCTCCACCTCGGCCACCACCTCTTGCATGGCCGCGTCCACCGCAATTCGCAAGCGGTAGTGATCGGCGTTGTGGGAGGGCATCCACCAGAATTGGGCTTTTCCCGCATTTACCTTGGCGGACCCGGCTTGCGGACCGAGTTTGCGAAAGGGTAAAGGTCCCGGCTCGGGCCGGTATTCGTCTTGGACAAGACCGATCTTCTCGAAGGGAATGGGTTTGAAAGGAATGCTTCCGCCTTCGGCCCCATGCACGCGGTCATGGACATTCTCCGCCACCCAATCCAGAACGGGGGCATTATCACGCAGGGCGAAATTCAGCCTCTCCGGGTCCACGAAGTCACTGAGATCGTTCCCGACCTCGAGGTTGTTCCATCGGGGGGTGCCTTCATTGTAACCTTCGGCATAAGTGTCATGGAGGTAGGGATAGCGGGTGCGATACGGGTCCTCGGCGATGTTCATCTCCTCGACCATTTTGGGAAAACCGTGGCGGAGCGGCAGGTCGGTGTGCATTTTGCGGATCGCCCGTTGAATGCCCTCGACGCCGCCCGGTGAGTCCTGAACGAGTTGGGGACTCCGGATGGAAATGTTGTTGGCGATGGACGCGCCGCCGCCGCCGTGAAACTTGATGACGCCGGTCGAACCGGTTTTGTAAAAGACGTTCCCGAAAATCCTGGCCACGTGGATGGTGTCGTCGTCGAGAAAAATGGCCTGCACGCCCGGCCCGCCTTCGTGTTGGAGAAAGAGGTGGTGAAAGAAATTGTGGCGGATAACGTTGCCCGCAAACGTGGGGTTGCGCCCCACGTAGATTGAGCCCATGTCCGAAATGTCCCGCAAGACGTGATGGATTTCGTTGAACGCGAATTCGTGTTCGTTCCCCCCAAAAGTAATCGCCTGATGCAGGGCGTGGTGCATGTGGGTGTGCTCGACCCGGTTGCCCACGCCGGCCACGGTGACGGCGGGGTTGTAGTGCTGGATCCAGCGGTTGTAGCGGTGGATGTCGCAGTTGCGGACGAAATGGCCCGCCGGGGTCAGGCTGGGACGGTCGCCACCGCGCAGGGCCACGCCGCCCTGACCCACATGGTGGATGTCGGAGCCGATGACGCCATGGTCTTCGCCGCCGTTGATCGCGATGGCGAGCCTGCCCAGCGCGCGCACGGTGCAACCTATGATCCGGTTGCTCTTGCCGCCCGAGACAACGATGCCCAGGTCGCGGCCGTTCTCGAAGGTCAGGCCGCGGAAGTGAACATGGGAGGCGTTCTCCATTCGCACGAAGGGGGCTGCCAATTGGGAGACCTGAATGAGGGAATGATCAAGAGGATACGCGGGCAGAAAATAGAGAATGCCGGCGTCGCGGTCGATGTAGTACTCCCCGGGCCTCTCGATTTCCTCGAGCAGGTTCACCGCATAATACCGGGTCGTAAAACGGGCTGGGGCACCGGGCTGGCGAAATCCGTATGAATGGGAATGTTTCGTCGTAAAGGTGCCCGCTTCCAGATCAATTTCGGCGATCCCCACCGTATCGTGAGCCCAGGTCACCCCAAACAAGCCGGAAATGAAGAGGTCCTCGGCCTCGGTCCAGCGCGACGCCCGGTCGGTGTTGTGCTTGAAGACCCCGGGCCGTTCCGATTCGTCCCGGCAGCCCGCGAGGACTTCTCCAAGCGCAATGTGATCGTCGTTGGGCCAGCGGGCCACCGTCTGCGGTATGCCATCGATAAAAAGCTCCATGGGCGCGGGGATATTCCGGCGGCCCCACCCCCGCGGGCCGAAATCGCCGTATTCCGTAATGCCCACCGCACGCAAATCGGCTTGCAGCACTTTTCCCCTTGCGGATTCCAACAACCGCCCGAGAACCGACTTGTCCGTGACGGGTTCGAAGATTCCCGGTTCGAGGACGCGGCCCCCGTCGATGGTCACCGCCTCGCCCTCCGCCGCCTTGTAGACCACCGGTGCCCCGGGGACGCCCGAATCCGCGGCACCCAGGGTGAAGGTCGCATCCCTAAAGTGGCGTCCCTCCCGCAGGATGACCGTCATCCCCCCGCCGCCCCATCCATCGGTTTCCCGGTGTTCCCGCACGGCCTCCCGCGCACGTTCCAAGGTTTGGAACGGCTCCCCGCGGGTCCCGGGATTCGCGTCATCGCCAGCGGGCGCGACATAAAACCCCGCCGCATCCGCTTGCGAACTGAAAACAAAAGCGAGGAGGGATATGATCAAAATTCGGGTGAGCATGAGCGGGAATCTTCTTTGAGACCATTTCACGGAAATTCATTTGGGGGTTCGAAGGCGTCGGGCAAGGAAGTCGCGGATTTCCTGGTCCTCTTGCAAAAAGATCGAGGCAAGAAATAGACCACTGCGGAAAACGGGTTTTTCTTTCATAGGCAAAAGGACGGAAATCAGAGGATGGTTTCAGTGTTCGGAGAGGCAACCCCTTTCAT
>PXDN01000253.1 GCA_003566375.1 Opitutia bacterium | reverse complement strand
GTCGCTCCAGACGTAGAAATCCCGGTAGCGGCTGCCCGGGGCGGCGCGCCGGGCGCGCTGGAACCAGGGGTGCTGGTCGGAGGGGTGGTTGATGACGAGTTCGGTGATGACGCGCAGGCCGAGCCGGTGGGCCTCCCGCATGAACGTTTTGAAGTCCGCCAAATTCCCGTAGGAGGGATTGATGCTGTAGTAGTCGGCGATGTCGTAGCCGTCATCCCGCAGCGGGGAGGGGTAAAACGGCAGCAGCCAGACGGCGGTCACCCCGAGATCGCGCAGGTATCCAAGTTTTGAAGTCAAACCCGGGAAGTCACCAATCCCGTCGGAATTGCTGTCGCAGAAAGCTCGCACGTGGGCTTGGTAAATGATGCCCTGTTTGTACCAGAGCGGATCTTCGGCGCCGGGAAACGCGTTCTTGCGGTGTTTACTCATGAATTGGATTGGTTAATGATGAGGTGTCGTTGGCGAACGGATCATTCGCGGTAAAACCGAAATTTGCGGCGATGAATTTTTCCATTCAGTTTTTTCTCAGTTGGCGAATGACGCGGGTCACATGAAATAATCAAAATCGTTTTCTTTGCGCACCCGGCTGCGGAGGCGGAAAACGTGGGCCGGTGAAAACGAGGGATCGAGTTCCACGTAGTTGCGGGAACCTTGCCACAGGTAGCGGGCGCCGCTGAGCAGCTCGTGGACCTGGTAGGTGTCGGCCACGTTCACTCCAAGGCGGTTGAAGTCGATGTCCACCCAGCCGGATTGGGTGTGATGCGGATCGAGGTTGACCACCATCAGCAGGACATTGGAGCCATCATCCGTCCGTTTGGAGTAGGCCAGGATTTCCCGGTTGTCAGTGGGGTGGAACGCGAGGGTGTCATTGGTCCGCAGGGCCGGGTTTTCCTTGCGGATGCGGTTCAGCCGTTTGATGAAATCGGTCAGGTTGCCCGGCGCGTCGAGGTTCCAGTCCTTGATCTCGTATTTTTCGGAATACAGGTATTCCTCGCTCCCCGGTTCGCGGGGGTCGTTGACACACAACTCGAAGGCGGGGCCGTAAATTCCGTAGCTGGCCCCGAGCGTGGCCGCCAGCAACCCGCGGATCATGAACGCGGGCCGGCCGCCATACTGCAAATACTGGGGAAGAATGTCGGGGGTGTTGGGCCACAGGTTGGGTCGCAGGTAATGGCGGACCGGTTCCTTGGCCAACCCCTCCATGAATTCGGTCAATTCTTCTTTGGTGTTGCGCCAGGGAAAGTAGTTGTAGCTTTGGGTGAAACCCGCCTTGGCCAAATAATGGAGGATGCGCGGCCGGGTGAACGCTTCGGAGAGAAAGATGATTTCCGGGTGCTTCGCCTTGATTTCACCGATCGCCCATTCCCAGAACGGCAGCGCTTTGGTGTGGGGATTGTCCACCCGGAAAACGGTCACGCCCTGCTTTATCCAGTAAAGAAATACATCGCGCAACTCCCGCCACAACGATTTCCATTCCTTGCTTTCGAAATTCAGGGGATAGATGTCCTGGTATTTTTTGGGCGGATTTTCCGCATATTGAATGGAGCCGTCGGGCCGGTGAATGAACCAATCCGGATGTTCCCGCACCCACGGGTGGTCGGGCGAACACTGGAAGGCGATGTCCAGGGCGATTTCAATCTTGTGATCCCGGCGGGCTTTTTTCACCAAGCGACGGAAATCCTCCAAGGTTCCCAGCTCGGGGTGAACGGCGGTGTGGCCGCCTTCCTTGCCGCCGATGCCCCACGGGCTGCCGGGTTCGCCCGGTTTGGCGGTGGTGGAATTGTTGGCGCCCTTGCGGAAGGCTTGGCCGACCGGGTGGATCGGCGGCAAATACAGCACGTCAAACCCCATGTCGGCGACGCGGGGGAGATGGGCTTCGACGTCGCGAAAGGTGCCGTGCCGTCCCTTTTCGCCGAGGGAACGGGGAAACAGCTCGTACCAGGCGCCAAAGCGGGCCAGCTCGGGCTCGGCCCAAATTTGATACTCCCGGGGGCCGCGGGTTTCGTTGGCCCGTTCCGGGCAGCGCGTCATCACCTCGTTGATTTCTTCCGAGAGGGCGAGGTCGGCTTGTTCGCGGGTAAACCCGGATTTGCCGGTTTTCAGCTTGGAGGCCCAGGAGCGGAGGGCCGCCGCGTCTTTTTTTCCGGCCCGGCTGGCGGCTTGGCGCAACAGATCGGCGCCGATTTGCAAGTCGACGGTGATGTCCTGCCCGGCGTCCAGGCGTTTGCGCAGGTCGGCGCGCCAGGTTTTGAAGTGGTCGGCCCAGGCCGCGAGCGTGAAAACGTGCGGGCCGAGACCCTTGATCCCAACCGCGGCTTCCCAGCGGTCGTTGGTGAGCGGGCGCATCGGGATTTCCGACCAGGTTTTCTCTCCGGGCGCCCGGTGCAACACCAGGGCCGAGAGATGGTCGTGGCCGTCGGCAAAGATATCCGCCCGCACCCGGATGGTCTCCCCGTCGATGGCCTTGGCGGGGAAACGGCCGTCATCGACGGTGGGTGATACGGTTTCAATAATCACCCGTTGCGGTTCGTTCGGTCTCTTTTCGATGGATGCGGTCATGTTGGCTTCCAGGTTGGCCAGTCAGTATGAGTCCGGGCGGCTCAGGCAGCCGCCGGATGGGAATATCTTGCAGTCCCTGTCCCGGCCCGCCCAAAGCGGCGGGGCGATTGGAGGCATTGAAATTCACGGAGCCTCCATGTTGACTGGCAAAGTTTTCGCTTTCGCAAGCGGATGGTAGTAACGCATGAACCGACCGACCCTTCAACCCCGAATTCAAATTGGCAAAAATTCCGGGCTCATCGCGGGGTTGTCTTCGCGGACGGATTCTACCTTCTTCCTTTTAACTTTTGCCTTTTCCGGGCGGGTTTTCCGCTTCGCGGGCCCAGAGCCAGAGCAGATCGGAGACGCGGTTGATGAATTGAAGCAGGAGGGGGCGCAGGGGGAATCCGTTTTCCTTGAGGTGAACCATGCCGCGCTCCGCCCGCCGGGCCACCGCGCGGGCGTGATCCATGGCGGCCGCTGGCGAATTGGCTCCCGGGGTGGCCCACCCTTCGAAGGAGAGTCCCCGGGATTCCAAGCCGGTCACCAAGCGGTCGAGCCCTTCCAAGTCTTCCTCCCCGATGCGGGGAAACGTGGATTCCAGGTAGCGTTGGTGATTTTCCGGGTCGGCCGCCAGCTCGCCCATCAAAGCGATCAGGTTGCGCTGGATGGCCTCCACCGCGGTTTTGTGGTTTTGGGAGGCGGCCATGGCTTTGGCCAACCCGAGAACGGTGTTCAGCTCGTCGAGGTGGCCGCAGGCTTCGACCTGGGGATGGGTTTTGGAAACGCGTTTCCCGTAAAGCAGGCTGGTCTCACCCAGATCCCCGGTGCGGGTGGCGATGGAAGGCGTTTTTTTGGCGGGTGAACGTTCCTCACTCATGGCGCGAGACGTTCGATGATCCATTCCCCGCCGTCTTTCCGCGCATACCGCAGCCGGTCGTGCAGGCGGCTGGGGCGGCCCTGCCAGAATTCAACCATCCGCGGTTGCAGCCGGTAGCCTCCCCAGTAGTCGGGCAGGGGAATTTCCCGGCCGGCGTGAACGGCCGTTAACTCCTCCATCCGCCGCTCCAAAAACTCCCGGTTGGGAATCGGGCTGCCTTGCCGGGAAACGAGAGCGCCGAGCTGGCTTTCCCGCGGACGCGAATGGAAGTAGGCGGCGGATTCGTCCCGCGGCACCGTGGTGACGGAGCCGGTCACGCGGACTTGCCGTTGCAGCTCGACCCAGAAAAAAACCAAGGCCGCGCGGGGATGGGCCGCCAACTCACGGCCCTTGGCGCTTTCATAATTGGTGAAGAAAGTGAACCCGCTGTCGTCAACCCCCTTCAGCAACACAATGCGGGCGTTGGGCTCACCGGCGTTGTCGCAGGTGGCCAGGGTCATGGCGTTGGGCTCGGGCACCGCCGCCTCCAGGGCCTGGGCAAACCAACGCTGAAACTGGACAAACGGTGATGGATCGAGATCCGATTCCACGAGCCCGGCGCGGGTGTATTCACAACGCAAATCGGCGATGGACATTTTCGGGTTTGGCATGTGGTTGGGAGCACCGGGATGGCGCCGCCGCCCGGACGCGGGCGACGGGCTTGATTCGCCGGCGGGAGTTGGGTTCAGGATAACGGATTTTCCCCGTTGGTCTCTTGAATCTGGGGGGGGGCGGCGACGGCGCTCTGGTTGACAAACCAGTCCAGCAGAGCCTCATCGTTGTCTTCAAACGCCCAAACCGCGCGTAAAAAATCGCCGGGGTGGACATCGTGTTCCTTGAGAAACCCCCGGTCACCTCCGCAGCCATACATGATGTTGGTCGGGAGTTCGCCGCGGAGTTTGGCTTTGGCCTTGGCCAGGATGCGCGGCAGCCAGCGGATTTCGCGCACGGTGTCATCCTTGGCGGGCAGGCTGTCCTCGGTAATGATGTTTTCGGAAAACTTTCCGTGCTGGTGGTGATAAAAATAATCCCTCCGCACGGATTGAACCAGCAGGAACATTTCCCAGTCCGGTTCACCGTCATCGCAGTGGTCTTCCACAAAATCATACATTTCCGTCGGGTTGGCCCCGATCATGCGGAAGAACTCCAAGTCCACGCCGTTGTAGAACATGTTGGCATTGCGACCGCCCTTCTGGTACATGTCCACGGACTTGTCCCAAATCTCTTTCAATTTCTGGTGGTAATTGTAGTGTTCCATTCGATGCACCCTACGGGATTTTTCCACGAGTTCCAGTCTTAACCGAAAAGGGTTGGAGCCCGCTCGCCTTTTGCGGGCCGGTGCCACCCCTGCCGGGGTGCGATGGTTTTGGGCATTGTTATCCGGTGGTGTCGCTCGTGCCTCGCTCAACCACCGGCTACAAGCTGCGAACCCTCCGGGTTCAAGGTTCTGTGAAATCTGAATAGATGCGTGTAAGGTGCGGGACCGCGGAAGCCACTTCCCCTTCCCCGCGGAAAGAACCACGCCTTTTGCGGGGGTGGTTTCGGATGCGTTCTTGAGTCTGGGAGGGTTGCGGTTACGGTAAGAGCTTCATGGAAGCATCGCCGGTTATTCGATTCGCCAAACGAAGTTACGCCATCCTCAAGAAAACATTGCAGGAGTATTCGTTTGACCAAATCTTTCTGCACGCCGCCGCGTTGGGGTTTTACACCCTGTTTTCCCTTGCGCCGATTCTGATTATCGCGGTGGCGGTGACCGGTCTGGTGTTTGGGGAGGAAGCGGCCCGCGGCGAGTTGCGGTTGCAGATGGAGGACATGCTCGGCGCGGAGAGCGCGGAGGCGGTGGAAAGCGCGGTGGCCCTTTCGCGGCCCGAGGGAAGCGGGTTGATCTCCACGGCGATGGGCTTGGGCTTGTTGTTGATCGGGGCCACGACGGTGTTCCATCAATTGCAGCGCTCGCTTAACACCATCTGGAGCGTGGTGGCCAAACCTTCCAGCAGTGGAGTGTTTCTCTTTTTGAAGTCGCGGCTGCTGTCACTCGCCCTGGTCGTGACCATCGGATTTCTGCTGCTGGTTTCGTTGGTGATGAGCACGGCGGTTTCCGCTTTTATCCGCTATGGGGAAAAATGGGTCACCGCGATCAGTGACGGAGCCGGCTCGGCGATTTTTCCGCTACCCTACGTGCTGTTCAAAGGCACGGATCTGGCCATCACCCTGACGGTGTTTTCGGTCTTGTTTGGCATGATTTTCAAGATCCTTCCCGACGTGCATCTGCGCTGGCGGGATGTTTGGAAGGGAGCGATTTTGACAGCTTTCTTGTTCATGGTCGGTGAGTTCTTTATTTCGTTATATTTGAGCCATTTCGGTCCAGCTTCGACCTATGGGGCGGCCGGGTCGATGATCGCCGTGATATTGTGGGTGTATTATTCGTCGCTGATTTTGTTGTTCGGCGCGGAGTTCGTCAAAGTCAGCTACCAGTTCGACGGGAGGATCGTTGAAATCAAGAGCACCGCCGCCCGGCTGCGCCGGCAAATCATCGAAGAGGACGAATGAGCGGAACGGCGCCGGCGGGCGTGGATCAGGCTTTGAACAGCTGCCCCATCTTCTGGCCGAGCAGTTTGGAGGCGAAGGAGAAGGAGATGGCCAGCACGATCATGGCCAGCACCCCGAGGGCGCAGGCGATGGCGGGCGCGGTCGGCGTGATCCGTCCCATCAAGGTGTAAATGGCCTTGGTGATGGGGAAATAATCCGATTCCTGGGCCAGGATCATGCCCGTGCTGACATCGAGCATGGCGAAGGCAAAGGTCAGGATGGTGCCGGCGATGAGGTTGGCGCTGATGAGCGGCAGCACGATGCGCACCATGGTGCGCACCGGCCCGGCCCCCATGTTGGCGGAAGCCTCCTCCAGCGATACCGAGAGCTGCTGAAAGCCGGCGTAGGCCGCCCTGACGATATAAGGCAACCGGTGAATGGAATAGGCGATGATGATCAAAATCACCGGGTTTTCCCGCGGATCAAAGAGGAGGATGAAGCTGTTGTTGAACCACGCCGCCCATGCCGGAACCCCGGCCAGTCCAAACCAGCCGAAAAAGGCGCCGATCCATTCCGGCGGCAGGATCGGGCGGGTGAAAGCCACGAAATAGGCG
Source organism: Opitutia bacterium (assembly GCA_003566375.1). GTDB lineage: Bacteria > Verrucomicrobiota > Verrucomicrobiia > Opitutales > T3Sed10-336 > T3Sed10-336. Next base: position 492 of record PXDN01000253.1, on the reverse strand, counting down.
AAGGCCAGCACCAGCCCCGGCAGGGCCAGCGGCAGCATGGCGAACACGTCGAGCAAGTTGCGCCCGGCGAATTTGTGGCGCGCCAACAGGTAGGCGATGATCAAGCCGAGGATCAAATCCAGGAAGGCCGAGCAGGAGGCGTAGAGCAGCGAGTTGCGGATGCTGATGGAGGTCAGGTCGAGAAAAAAGACCTCGCGGTAAAACTCCGCTGACCACTCCGACGGCAGGATGGTGAAAAACCACTTGGCCGAAAACGACTGCAAAATCACCGAGATGTGGGGCAATATGGAGAACAGGACAAAGGCCAGGATGGCCGAAGTCAGTGCCCAGCCGGCCCGTTTGGAGAGTTTGATGCTGTCGTCGTAAGAGGCGCTGCGGGCCATCATGCCGTAATTGCCCTCTCCCAGTTTTTTCCCGATTAGGAACAGCAGGGAGACCAGCAGCAAGGTCACCACCACCAAGGCGAAGCCGACCGGGTTGTCAGCCTGGGTC
>PXDN01000395.1 GCA_003566375.1 Opitutia bacterium | reverse complement strand
CTCCAACCTCCCCACCCAACCGCGGGGCGCCATCGTCATCTACGACGCCCGGGACGCGGAGGACCTGACCGATTTAACCGCTTTCCATCTGATTTCCCAAAACCCGAACGCCGGTTTCCGGTCGGACGCGGTCAGCGCGGCGGTGAATTTTTCCCGCGTCTATGATTTTTTTCTAACCCGCTTTAACCGGAATTCTCTGGACGGGAACGGGCTCACCATCACCGGCATCGTCAATTTCGGGGGAGACCGGCTGGGCAACAACGCCTTTTTCATCCCCTCCAACAGCATCATGGGTTTTGGCAACCGGGACGCCTACGCCCACGCGCTGGACGTGGTGGGCCATGAACTGACCCACGGGGTGGTGTTTCACTCCGCCAACCTGATTTACGCCAACCAAAGCGGGGCGTTGAACGAGGCGTTTGCCGACATTTTCGGAATCGGAGCCGAAGCCCACGTGCACGGGCAAACGGACTGGTTGGTCGGCAGCGAGCTTTCCAATGCCTTCCGCGACATGCGCAATCCAGCCTCCAGGCCGCTGCACGCCAGCATTCCCCAGTTCCGCTACCCGATGCGCATGAGCGAATTTTACACCACCGACCACCCCAACTCCTTTGTCACCCAAATCATTGAAAACGACAAGGGCGGGGTTCACATCAACAGCAGCATCATCAACCATTGTTTTTACCTTTTGGCCGAGGGGTTGGATGAAGCCATCGGGCTCGACCAGGCTTTGCAAATTTTCTACCGCGCCCTGACCACCAAACTCTCCCAGAACTCGCAATTCATCGACGCCCGCCGCGCCTGCATCGAGTCGGCCCGCGAATTGTTCGGCAACGGCTCCCCCCAAATGACGCAAACCGCGCTCGCCTTCGACCGGGTGGAAATCTTTGACCAAGCCCCCTCGCCCGCGCCCGCGCCAGTGCCGGCGGTGAACGCGGCCGACTCCACCTTGTTCACCTTTGTTTTCAACGGCCAAACTTTTCTGGGCCGCCGCGAAGCCGCCCTCGGCGATCCGGCGGGGGGCGTCACCCTCGCCAACGACGGACAGGGCAACGCGGTGCCCCTGGCGGACGGCCAGCGCCTGTCGGTTTTCAACGGCGGATCAGCCGCCGCCGTGGTTGCCCAAAACCACGACGGCGCCTTCGTGAACACCGAAACCGGCGCAACGATCTTTCTCGGCTTTCCCGGCCAAATGTTTTCCCTGAGCGTGGCGCCCGACGGCAATTCCGCCGCCTTTGTCATGATGGACGGTTCGGGATTTCCCACCAACCAAATCCACATCATCGACCTCGCCGCCGGCACGGAAAAAACGCATGTGCTGGAGACCCCCAGTTTTGACGGGCCTTCCCTGCCCGGCAAGGTTCTGCTCGCGCACGTGCTGACGTTTTCCTCCGACGGCCGCTACCTGTTCTACGATGCCTTGAACCGGGTCGAACTGGCTCCCGGCAACCAGAATGACATCTGGAGTTTTTACCACCTCGACCGCGTAACCGGCCACACCTCCGCCCTCTTTCCACCCTTGCCGGGACTGGATGTCGGAAATCCCGGCCTCGGGCAGCGCCGCCCCAACGCGCTGGTGTTTGAAACCCGCGACCAGTTCAACGGAGAGGTGCTGGTGCGGACCGCCGATTTGCACACCGGCCAACTCGTCGGTTGGGTCCGCATCGATGGTCCCGGCAACGTCCTTTCCCTGCCGGCCTACTTTGGCGACGACCGCGCGATTCTCTACCGCAACCTCCGCCAGGAGCAGGTCTGGGATCCGTTTCAAGGCTGGGTCTGGACATGGATTCCGTATTTGGAAAAACGTGACATGGAGGAGGACGGAGTGCGGGTGACCCTCTCCACCACCATGTGGCTGGACGGCAGTCAGGTCGAAACGGGTGCCATATACCGCCGCGGCGCCGCGGCGGGACCGCCGGTGATATCCGTGGAAGTGCTGGAGCCGCTGGCCGACAACGAAACCGGCGCCGTGGGGCGGATCGCCCTGCGCCGGGGAGGACCCGTATCGGAAAACCTGGGACTTTCCTTCCTGCTTACCGGCAGCGCGGTCAACGGGCGGGATTTTCTCGTCATCCCCCTTTCCGCGGAAATTCCGGCCGGGGTTCAGGAAATCCTCATCGACATTGTGCCCACCGGGCATCCCGCCCCCGCTGACCGGGAAGTGACCCTCACTCTCGCCGAAGCCATGCACTACCGGCTCGGCACGCCGAGGGCGGGCCAGGTTACCGTCGCCGCTCCCTCCGGGCTCTCTTTCGCCGAGTGGATGGACGGCCTTCCCGCCGCCAGCCTCCCGCCCCCCGGCCAACGGGGACCGCTGGACTCCCCGCTTGGCGACGTGCCCAACCTGATCAAATTCGCGTTCGGGATCGACCCGCTCGCTCCGGCCGCCGCCGGTTTGCCCGAACTGATCATCCGCCAGCATTTCCCCGGCGACGGGGGACGGCGGCTGGCGCTCGCTTTTGAGCGGCCGGCCAATTTGCGCGGCGTCGAATGGGTGCTGGAACGGACCACCGACCTGGCCAACTGGAGCCAGGCCGCCACCGCCACCGTCATTGTTCAAGAGGAGGAGAACCGGCAACTCGTTCACCTGGTCGATATCGAAGCCTTTGAAACCAGTCTCCGCCGTCACCTCCGCCTGCGGGTGCGCATGGTCGATTGACAAAAAGGGTGCGCCACGGGCGAATGTCCGCCGCGCGCGGGTCGGGCGGGACCAGAGAAAACCCGGTTTCCGCCTCGCTGGCAGGTGACACTTTTGGATACACGAACCACAATTCCAACACCGGCACGCGACAATAATTTTAGCAGCTGCTAAAATTATTGTCGCGTTCAAATCGGTTTGGGGAAGCTATCAAAGCCATGTTTCCCTTCATGAGAAATGTTGTTTCACATTTAGGTTTGCCTTGGGCCATGGTGATGGTGGCGACGGGATTGTTGCTGACCGGCTGCGCCCGGCCGCCGGAGGAGGACGCCAACCGCATCCGTTTCGCGATTTGGGGTTCCGTTCGGCAGGAGGCGGCGGAACGGCGCATGATCGAGGAGTTCCAGCGGCTCCACCCTGAAATTCGCGTCGATCTCATCACCATCGGCTCGCGCTATCCGGAGAAAATGCAGGCCATGATGGTCGGCAACGTGGCGCCGGACGTGTTTCTAATTTTGCTCTACGATTATTATGATTGGGCCGCCCGCGGAGTGCTCAAGGATCTGACCGATGATTTCGAGGCGATGCGGGAGGAGGGCGAAATCCTGCCGGTGGCTGAAAAGCTGGTTCAATTCCGGGGGCGCGTCCACGGTCTTCCGGTCAACGCCCACGGGTTTGTGCTCTATTGCAATCTGGACGCGCTGGAAAGCGCCGGTGTTTCCATCCCCGAGGAAGGCTTCTCCTGGGAGCACCTGCGGGAAATCGCCCCGCGCCTCTCCGCACGGCACGGCGATCCGGACGCGCCAACCGATTATCTGCTGCAACTTCCGCAGCCGGTCATTTTTTTCTGGCAACACGGGGTGCAGTTGTTTGACGACCTTACCCACCCGACCCGGGTGACGGTGAACACTCCGGCGGCGGTCGAAGCGCTCGATTTTTACCGCGGCTTGCAGGGGTCCGGGCATGCCGTCCCGCCGGAGGTGGTCCAGGACGAGGGATCGTTTCAACTGTTCCGCGACGGGAGGACCGCTTTTTTCATCAGCGGCCGGTGGAGCGCCCCCGAGTTCATCGACCGCACCGCCTTCCGCTGGGACATTCACCGGTATCCGCGCGGACCGGTCTCGGACGTGACCTGGCATGGAGGCAGCACCATCGGCATCTGGAGCAAAACCCCGCGGGTCGAAGCCGCCCGTGCCTTCGCCCGTTTTTACACTTCACGCGAAGGCTCGGCTTTGAACATGCAATTTGGCCGCACGGTCCCGGTTCACCGTGATCTCGCCTACGGTGAGGAATTCCTCGGCATCGGCAGACCTCCGGGCATGCGCCGCTTTTCCGAAACCATGGAGGACGGAGCGGCAAACTTTTTTCTCTACGCCCCCGGCGCCCGCGAAGTGACGCGGATTTTCAATCAACGCATGGAACAGGCGGTGGCCACTCCCGAGCTTTCTTCCGAGGAACTGCTCGTGCGGCTGGAGGAGGATCTGAACCGCTGGTTGGACCGAATGAAGCAGAGAGGCCTTTTCTGAAGGCAAACTACTCCGATTCCCAAGGCGGATGCCCCGGTTCCCACAACCAAGACTCCGTCCTCCGTTCATTCACCTCAGCTTCTTCCATGGGCAAGACTGCGAAATGAAAGTCTTTTCTGCTCGATTTTGCCCAGCAGGGGGAACATTTTTACCCATCTCCCACCATTCATTTCAGTTTCTCCAACCGCTTTTGTGCGGAATTTCCGCTTTGGCACGGCGGGTGCTTATTAATAAATGGCTCCGGATTACCGGTAGCTAATTCCACTAAAACCTGTTGTTAATAAATCCGATTGTATAAAACACTGATATGAAACCGAAAGAAGTAATTGAACTGGCGAAAAGCAAAGACGTGAAAATCGTGGATATGAAATTCTGCGACATACACGGCACTTGGCAGCATTTCGCCATTCCCTTGAACGAATTGAAGGAGGAGGTTTTCGAAGAAGGTCTCGGCTTCGACGGTTCCAGCGTGCGCGGCTGGCGCAGCATCGACGCCTCCGACATGCTGGTTAAACCGGATGCCACCACCGCTTTCATCGATCCGTTCGCCGCCCACACCACCCTCAGCCTTTCCTGCGACGTGGTCGATCCCGTCACCTTGGAGCCCTACGACCGCGATCCGCGCGGCGTGGCCAAAAAGGCCGAGGCCTACCTGAAATCGACCGGCATTGCCGATACCGCCTATTTCGGGCCCGAAGCTGAATTTTTCGTCTTTGACGACGTTCGCTTCGACACGACCTCCAACTCCTCCTTCTACCACGTGGATTCGATCGAAGGAACGTGGAACCGGGGCCGCGAAGAGTTCCCAAATCTTGGATACAAAATCCGCCACAAAGAGGGCTACCTTCCCGTCGCTCCGGCCGACAAAAATGTCGATCTCCGCAATGAGATGATCCTGACCATGATGGATCTCGGCATCAAAATCGAGCGCGAGCACCACGAGGTGGCGACCGCCGGGCAGGCTGAAATCGACATCGTTTTCGACACGCTGCTGAAAACCGGCGACACCATGTGCCTGTATAAGTACATCGTGAAAAACGTCGCCTACAAGCACGGCAAATCCGCCACCTTCATGCCGAAGCCGCTCTTCGGCGACAACGGTTCCGGCATGCACACCCACTCCTCGCTCTGGAAAGGCGGCAACCCGCTTTTCGCCGGCGACGGCTACGCGGGATTGAGCGAAATGGCCCTTTTCTACATCGGCGGCATCCTCAAGCACGCCCCCGCCCTCTGCGCCATCTGCAATCCGTCCAACAACAGCTACAAACGGTTGACCCCGGGCTTCGAAGCGCCGGTCAACCTCGCCTACTCGGCCCGCAACCGCTCGGCCTCCATCCGCATTCCGACCTACAGCGCCAGCCCGAAAGCCAAGCGTGTGGAATACCGGACTCCGGATCCTTCCGCCAACCCGTATCTCTGCTTCTCCGCCATCATGATGGCCGGGCTAGACGGGATTCAGAACAAGATCGATCCGGGCGAAGCGATGGACAAGAACCTCTACGAACTCTCGCCGGAGGAATTGTCCTTGGTGCCGACCGTGCCCGATTCCCTCGCCGGAGCGGTGGCCGCCCTCAAAGCGGACCACGAGTTTCTCATGAAGGGAGATGTTTTCACCTCCGACTTCATCGAAAACTTCATCCGCATCAAAACCGGGGAATACGACGCCATCCGCGTCCGCCCGCATCCCTACGAGTACCACCTCTACTACGACGTCTAATCCACAGAGGGAGGGCGCCCCCGCCCGTCCTTCACACAACACTTGCCCGGTGGCGAAAACGCCGCCGGGCTTTTTGCGTTTGCGGGTTGGTGATTGGGAAAAGATTTGCTTCATTGGGGAAACACAGCGCCAGCCATGATCCACTTTGACCACAACGCAACCACGCCCGTCGCCGCCGCCGCCCTGGAGACGTTTCTCGAAGCCACGCGGAAAAGCTGGCACAACCCGTCCGGTCCCTGCCGGAATTCGGCGCGCGTCCGCAATCTCCTGGAAGCCGCCCGCGCCCGTGCCGCCGACTTGCTGGGGTGCGCCCCTGAACGGGTCGTTTTCAACTCCGGCGCCACCGAGGGAGTCAACGCCATCATCGCCCACGGCGCCCGCCTCACCGCCCAATCCGATCTCCCGCTGCTGCATTCCCCCGTCGAGCACCCGTGCGTGACCGAAGCCGCCGCGTGGCACGCCCCCGGCCGCGTCATGACCGCGGAGACCGACGCCAACGGCACGGTTCGACTCGACTCACTGGAAAACGCGTTGGCGGAGAAACGTCCGTTCTTGGTTTCCATCATGGCGGCGAACAACGAAACCGGTGCACTCCAGCCGTGGCGGGAAATCGCCTCCCTTTGCCGTCGGGCGGACGTTCCGTATCACTGCGACGCCGCCCAATGGATCGGCAAACTCCCCGCCGCCGGACTGATAGCCTGCGATTTCCTGACCATCTCCGCCCACAAGTTCGGCGGCCCCAAAGGGGTCGGCCTGCTGGTGCTCCCGGAGGAACCGGGAGCGTTTCGCTCGCTGGTCGGCGGCGCCCAGGAAAACGGCCGTCGTGCCGGCACGGAAAATTATCCCGCCGCGGCCGCCCTCGTGACCGCGCTGGAGGCGGCGGAGCGAATGGCCGCGGAAGGAGTGGAAAGCCGGCTGCGCTGGCGGCAACGGTTCGAGAACGAATTGGCGGAACGGCTCCCGGGCGTCCGCGTGGCCGCGGAGGAAGCTGACCGCCTCTGGAACACCTCCCGCCTGATTCTACCGCGCGGGGATCAAACCCGCTGGCTGCGCAAACTCGACCGGCGCGGATTTTGCGTCTCCACCGGCTCGGCCTGCGCCACCGGATCGGAAAAACTCTCCCCGGTGCTGGCGGCGCTCGGTTTCGCGGAAGATGAAATCCGCCGCGGCCTCCGGATCAGCTCCGGCTGGGAAACCACCGAAACCGACTGGCAAACCCTGCTCGCCGCCCTGCTCGAAGTGG